>QHOP01000274.1:20001-32655 GCA_003219345.1 Verrucomicrobiota bacterium | reverse complement strand
TCAGCGGCTGGAGCGGTTCATTCAATGCCTCCGCGAACCCCTTGACGGTCGTCATGAATCAAAACTATGCTCTGTCAGCGCATTTCCTTCTTAAAAGTTACACGGATGGTTTCGAGTCGGGCGGTCTGACGTCATTGGCGTGGACGAGCAGCGGCAGCGCTCCGTGGCGCGTGCAGTCGGGCGTCGTTTCTGCCGGGCGATTAGCCGCGCGGTCCGGTCCCGTTGGCGACAACCAGCAGAGTTCATTGATTCTGGCCACGAATCTTCTGTCCGGCACAGGTTCGTTCGATTTCCGGGTCAGCTCCGAAGCGGGGTGGGACGTTTTGGAATTCCGCCTGAACGGCGTTCCTCTGGGAAGATGGTCGGGCGAAGTCGGATGGGCTACTTTCCTGTTTCACGTGCCGCAAGGTCTCAACACGCTGGAGTGGCGCTACACTAAAGACGCTAACTTCAGCGCCGGTCTCGATGCCGCGTTCATCGACAATGTTTATCTGCCGCTGCCGGACAGCTCCATCGCCGCCCGGCTTTCGATTCTGTCTCTGCCGGACGGAGAGAAGCGCGTCCAGGTTCAGGGTTTGTCCGGCCGCCGATATGTCATCCAGGGTTCCACGAACCTGGCTGGTTGGGTCTCCGTCTCCACGAATGTATCCGACAGCGGCACCATCCAGTGGACGGACTCTCAAGGGGCGAACTACCCGAGTCGCTTCTACCGCGCCATCGCGCCTTAGACCAATTTCCAAAAGAAATGTCCGAAATGAAGCCGATGGTCGACGTCCAACGGCTCCCCTCACCCTTACGGATCCAGTCCTAATCCTTGGCTTGACGCCATGGCCATGGCCGGTCGTCTCTAGTGTGCGTGAAAACCTTCGGTCTCACCGGCGGCATCGGGATGGGGAAATCGACAGCAGCCGATTTGCTGCGCCGGCGCGGCTTTCCGGTTGTTGATTCGGACGTCATCGCCCGCGAGGTCGTTGAGCCAGGCCAACCCGCCCTGGCTGAAATTCGGCAACTGTTCGGCCAGGAAATCGTCGGTGACGATGGCCGGTTGCGTCGCGACGAACTGGCCAAACGCGTTTTCGCCGACGCCAGCGCCCGTCGCAAACTGGAAGAAATCCTTCATCCGCGCATCCGCGCCGTCTGGCAGAGCCAACTGCAATCCTGGCGCGCCGAAGGCCGTCCGACCGCCATTGCCCTGATTCCGTTGCTCTTCGAGACCGATGCGGCGCGTTATTGCGATGCGACCATCTGCGCGGCGTGTTCCGCGAAGACACAACGCCAGCGCTTGCGCCAGCGCGGCTGGAACGATGAACAGATCGACCAGCGCATCGCCGCGCAGTTGCCCGTTGAAAAGAAGATGCTGCTCGCGGATTACGTTGTTTGGACCGAAGGCCCGCTGGACGCGCACGAAGCGCAACTGGCTCGCATCATCCCATGAACCGACTTTTCCGTTGGTGCAACCTGCAACCTTTTGTTGCATATGCAACAAAAGTTCGTACGGCGCCCGTCGGTCATTGCTTTGAGTCAGTTGAGCAAGCCGCGCAACCTCCCGGGTGCAGGATCAAATCCCGTTGCGCGGCCGCCCACCGTTGCAAATGTTGTCGATACGCCTTGACGCGTTCGGGATACCGCGCGGCCAGGTCCTTCGTCTCCTCCGCGTCGCTGGCCAGGTCGAACAGCTTGGATCGTCCGGAGTCCAATTCGCAAATATACTTCCAGCGACCGTCGCGCAGCCCCAGAAGCCCTCGTGAGTAATCAGTGTAGAACAAAGCCATCTGTTGCTGCGGTTCGAGCAGTGAACTTCCCTGGCAATCATTTGAAATCGGCAGGCCGAGCAAATCCAGAATAGTCGGCTCCGTGTCAATCAAGCTGGCGACCCGGCCCGCGCGAATCGGCTCGTGAATGGAACCGGGCGCGACGATGAAGTAGGGCACGTGGATGTTTTCCTCGTAAACGAACAATGTATGACCATAGTTGCCTTCGTGTTGGCCAAACGCCTCGCCATGGTCGCCAAAAACGACGAATAACGTTTTCTCAAAAAACCCGCGCGCTTTTAGTCCTTCAAGGAATTCTCCCAATACCGCGTCGCTGTAATGTAGCGCGTTGCGATAGCGGCCAATTTCCTCATTGGCCGGAAATGGGCCAGGTTCCGGGCTGCTGTAGGGATGATGGCCGGATACGGGCAGGTAAGTGATGAAAAATCTTTCTCCGCTCGGCAGCGAATCAATCCAGTTCAGCATGCGGCGCACAGTGGTTTGGTCATCGACGCCGAAGCTCGACTCGTGATTGCCGCCAATGTCGCCGGCGTCTTCCAACATTTGGAAACCACGGTGTTGCACGACTTCTTCCATGCCGAGATACATGAACCGGCCCGAATGGAACAGCACCGTGCGATAGCCCTCCGAGACCAGTCGCGCAGCAATAGAAGGAGTGGCGAGCTTAGCGCAGACCTCCACTTTGGTGTCGAACGCGGGGTAGCGCGAGCACAGCACGGACAAAAGCCCTTTGATGCTTTCCGGATAAACCGCGTAAGCGTTTTCAAATAAAACCGATTGGCGCGCCAGCGCCGTGAGGTTCGGCATCGGGTCTTCCGTTGCGCCGTAGGGCTTAAGATACCTCGCGCCGGTCGATTCCAATAGAATCAGAACAACGTTGTGCCTTCTGGCCGCGCCTTTCAAGGCCGACAGCGCTTCGTTTTCATGCAGACGCGAGTGCGAGCTCACGGCTGGATCATAAGGACTGGTCTGCCAATCACCGTTTAAAGGCTGCGCTGCGATACGCGGAATGGCCGTCTCGGCAAGCGCTATGAAGACGTTGCGATGAAGGCCGCCTGTATCAACACGCGCGCCGGCAAACGGGCCTAAAGCGACGAGTATCGCCGTTGCTGCGGTCAGGGCAACACCAACCCGCGGGCGCAACCGGACGCGCCGTGCCAGCAGCGGCAGAACGCCGGCCGCGCAAAGAATCAAGCCGATCAACATCAGGTTTCCGCCAGTCAAATGATGGCGAATCGAATCGGCCAGCGCGCCGCGTGTGGCACGGAGCACGGGTATCGTTATTGGCGATGACATCAAACGGATCAGCGGAACATTTATGGCGACGTAGAGCGCCGTTGCGCTGTAAACCATCCACGAAATCCACGGGCGACGCCGGGCGATTCGGTCCAGCAGCGCGAACACCAGGACGATCAGCAAGTCCTGCCATAGATAGACGACAGGCGACCAGGGAGAGAGGGGAACGTTGCGTCCGGCCAGAACCAGAATCCGGGCCAGCAACAGAACGCCAAAGAAACAGATCGCTTTCATTGCTTCACCAGATTCAACCGCTTAAGCAGCGGTAACGAAACGACCAACCCCGTGCCGCGGCGATGCCAAAGCCAGTCATGCACGAGCACCATTGGTGCGGGTGGATGCTGGTAAATTGTCGAACGGTCGCCGATGAACGCCAGCGGAATCACCACCAAATCAACGTCGTCCGGCGGCGAGCGGTCGAAGAAGCCGTGGACGAACTCAACGTTGTGGCCCACAAATCGGCGAGCTGAACCAAGATTTTCCGCGCTGGCATCGATTATCGTCAATCGGGCGTCCGGCAAAAGCCGCTGCAAAATCAACGCGGTGCGCGGAAACATTCCTCCGCCCACGATCTCCACGCGGCGTACGCTCTCGAGGTGTGGCAACAATGCGCGAAAGGCGCGTTCGTGTTTTCTGAGCACGAACCGTTGCAGCGTTGTCGAGCGCAAAACCAGCCGCTCCATACTGTCGAGGTTGAAATGTTCCAGCCAGCGCAGTACTGCCGGCCAACGGCTTGTTCGTAGATCGCTCAGCTTGCGCCGGGACAATCGGGTCCAGTGTTCCGCCGGTCGGGCGTGGTGCTCGACGTGATAACCGTCGTTGAAGAACAGGAGATTGTAGAGCCGGCCGTAGTGACTCGTCGTGCCGTGTTTGTGTTCGAAGTGTCCCTGAAGTCGGCAAAGGCCCAGTCCGATCAGCCAGCCGGGAAGATAACTCGTCAGAAAAAACCTGGGCGCCAAAGTCAGCAGCAAACTCCACCACACAAGGACTAAAAGAGATTCCAGCGCGAGCTGTCGCGACCAGCGCCAGACCGACGGCTTGTCTGCGTGATGAGCGAGGTGCCGGTCGCGCCAAAGTCGTTGCGGAATTCCCAGCACCAGGCTTTCAAACGCCGAGAAGACCATATTCAGGCTTCGCGCCCGAAAAAACGGCAGATGAATGAAGTTGTGCGAGATCGTGTTCGCGTTCCACCACAGGCCGAGAGCAATCAGTGGAATCGACGGAAAAGCCAGCAGGACAACCCCGTGAACGACTGCCAAGGCGACGAACAGGGCGTCCCAAGGCGAATGCCTCAGGACGCCATTCGTTCGTGGCGCGGGCTTCCAGCCGGTGAACTCTTCCAGTCTTGATGCCGGAGCCGTGAGTTTTGTTTCCACCAGCACCCGGTCGCTTGCCGAACGATCAAGCAGACCGGCGGGCTCCGTGTTATCGCTGAGGCGGGGATTCGTCAGCACGAAAGACATGAGGCGAGTTGGATTGGTCTTGTTCGCGAGTCAGTTCTTCGGCTGGGCCGGCGCGCTTTTGTTTTTTGCCTTTGAATCGCGCAACTTCGCCAGTTGTGTCAACGGCTCGTAGTCCTTTTCCTCTTTCACTTTGGTCAACCCCATCGCGACGGGATACACGTCCGGGTTTTCCGGTTTTGCATCCTTCTTTCGCAGCGTCCCTTTTTCCCCGTATCGGCTGCCGAACGCAACAATCTGGCCCGTGCCGGCAACGGCTTTCAGGTCGGCCCATTCGTTGCGGCAGGCGGTCGGTTTGTCCGGATTCACTTTGTAATACAGAAAACCGCGCTCGGCTCTTTTGTAGGTGTAACCGTAACCTTCCGCGATGGCGAACGCGCCCCGGATTTGGACCCGTTCGGGATTTGTTTCATTCGGCTCAAACACGACCTTGTCCACCAGCGCGTAAACGCCGACCGGATCGCTGGCCAGCGCCCGTGCCGCGCCGACGCTGAGCAACGCGACCAGCAGCGTCACGAGTTTGAAAATGTTCCCGCGCGCCGGCAGGCGCGCGCCGATTCCCGTCGAGCCAATGGATCGACGAGTGAAGTTGTTTGGTGATGAAGCGAGGAGTGTTTTCATAAGAGCAGTCTGACGATAGGCCGGGGCGCAAGTTGTCACAAAGATGTAAAAGAGATGCAAAAGAGATGCAAGTTTCCGGATAAGAAGCAGACTTGGATGAGGCGCTTGGCACTAGCACCCTGTCGAGTCCGGTCTGCAAGATTTCCGAAGACCCCTCGCCCTGTCCCTCTCCCATCCGATGGGGAGAGGGTGGCCTTCAGGTCGGGTGAGGGGAATACGTGCCTCACCTCAGCTTGGTGGTGGTGCCGAGTTCCCATTTGGATGTCTTGCTGAAATCTTGGCTCGCCATTTTCGAGACTCAGTTTAGCCTGGTTGAAATGGGCGAAGGTCACTACCTCACAGTATGGAAAGGCCTCTGGCTGAAGATGACTTTGCTTTTACTCGTCGCTTCGGCGCAGGCCGAGGTTGTTCCTTGGCCATTGACAGGCACGGCAGTCGCGAAGGATGGAGCCCTCAGAATCGACTGCGCGAACAACCTCCACCAAATTGGGTATGCCGCAAAGCGCTTCGCCAACGACACAGGGCATTTCCCTTCGGCCTTTCGGGAACTGACGAACTACCTCGAAAGTCCGAACCCACTTCTCTGCCCGGCGAATGCTGCGCACTCACCGCCGGCGTCGTGGGCCGATCTGGATTGGGACGCAATGGACTACGAGCTGGTTCCCGGAGCTAACGACGCAAGATGGATATCATGCAGGCTGGCCCGCTGTGATAGCCCATCCGCTGGACGAGGAAGCCACACCGGGATCGACAGTTCGGTTTGAGGTGAAAATTACGGCGAATGCCCTTCAGCCTCTTTCCTTTCAGTGGCGGAGGGAACACTTGTATTTTGTCACGAACGTCTCCTTCATTACCGACACCAACCTTTCCGACGGTGGGTTCTATCGAACGAACCGTGAGGCCCGTTTTACGGTGGCCGAGCTTCCGGGAGAGACCAGTGCCGTTTACGTCATGCAAAACGTCACGACGAACGTGTATGATTACTATAGCGTCGCGATCTCAAACGCTCTCGGTGTTGCCCTTTCACAGCGCGCGAGACCTTTGGTGCTTTCCGTCGTCGCCACGCGTGCCACGAATGACTATTGGTTGGGGCTTGGATGCGAAAACAACCTCAGACAGATTCGGCTTTTGGCCGGAATCCGGGGGGCTTTTTATCCCGATCAGGCAATCACGAATTTCAGCCAGATGCTCAATTATGACAGGTCTCCCATGTTCGAATGGCCCGTCCTGCTTTACTGCCCAGCCGATAAAGCCAGAACTGCTCCAGCCGATTGGAACAACTTTGATTTTTCCAACACCAGTTATGAAATTCTGCCGCATCCCTCAATCGAAGAGGACCCTGTCGCTCCCTTTTGCCAATGCAAAGTGCATCACTATTACGCTGCGATGGACGGTTCCGTCAGATACGCAACGAACAGTCCGCTGTTGGTTGGGCTGCTTGAGGATCAGACCGCAACGTTTGGAAGTGATGCAGTGATCCGAGCAAATGCACTCGGTCTGCCTCCGCTGACCTACACTTGGTATAAAGACGGGCTGCCTGTCTTAACAACGACCAACAGGACACTGACACTGACCAACGTTGTACGTGGTGATGCCGGCATGTATTCCGTTGTGGTCAGCAACTCTGCGGGCAGCGTTCAGAGTAGCAGCACAACACTCACAGTTCGAATACCGCAACGGCTGGCGAACCCGCAGTTCCTTTCCCAAGGCGTCCTTCTGCTCAGTTCAGCCTACGCCGACGGATGGCCGGTTTCTACCGGTGAACTGGCTGGCTTCGAAGTCCAGGTAAGTCCCAATCTGGTGGACTGGACGACCTTGGCCAACTCGTTGTCCGTGTCGAATGGTTTGTTGATCTTGCAGGACCACACTTCCGCCAATCAAGCAGTGCGATTCTATCGCATCACTCAGCAGTGACGCTGATTCTTCGCGGGTTATTTGGCATCCACAAACTCCGGTTTCAAATCGCTCTTCGGCACGGCGACGAAATGAAACGGCGCTGTCAGCGCCTGGATGGTCAGCGCGCCGGGCGGGGGGGAGGTCCGTTTCACGAAGATTTTCAGTGATTTTTCGGTCGGCTCAACGCGGACGATTTCAATGGTGTAACCGCCGGTGCGTTTGGTGCCCATCGTCGCGGCGATGATCATTTCCTTCGAGAAATCGACCGGCGGAATCTTCTCGGCTGATTGTTCCGAAATCGAATGCTGTTTCCGAAATCGCTCCCACGCCGCAGCGTCGCGGATGACTTCCTGCTTGGCCTCCTTGATGGCGCTGAGCGCGCCTTTGGCCAGCAAGCGGATCGGCAAGGATCGGGCGTCGTTTGCGTTCACACAATTGAACAGACAAACGAAAAACAGGCCGACGAGCAATGATTGAATGAGGTTCATGGCAGTTCCCACGGTTTTCCAACCGCGCATTGGGACCATGAACCGCCCCCTCACCCGACCTCCGGCCACCCTCTCCCCCTCGGAGGGGGAGAGGGACGGGGTGAGGGGGCGGTTCATGGAGTTCATTTCCAGCCGCAACACGCTTTCAAATTATCATCGAATGGTATGAAGCCAAGCCGCCTTTTCTTTTGTTTTTCCGGGCGGCGCATGACACAATTCGACCATGATTCTCACGGCCGAAGAGCTGGACAGCCTCGTCAACATTCGGCATCGGTCGCCCCATACTTTGCTCGGCATGCATCCGCTTGGCGACGGCTCAGGCGTCGTCGTGCGCGCGTTCCTTCCCGACGCGACAGCGGTCGAAGCCGTTCCGGTGCACGAAAAGGGCAAGCCGAAAATCCAACTGAAACGGATCACCGGCCAGGGGGGGGACCGGCGTCAGACCCGCGACCCGTATTCTTTCCTGCCGACGCTCGGCGAAACGGATTTGTATTTGTTCGGGCAGGGGAACGAGCGGCGCATTTACGACAAGCTCGGCGCGCACCTTCGGACGGTCGATGGGGTTCCGGGCGCGAGCTTCGCTGTTTGGGCGCCGAACGCGCAACGCATCAGTGTCGTGGGCGATTTCAACGGCTGGGACGGACGGTTCCAGCCGATGCGGCACCTTGGTCCCTCCGGTGTCTGGGAGATTTTCATACCTGGAGTTCGTGAGGGCGCGCTCTACAAATACGAAATCAAGGATGCCCACGGCGCGCTTGTGTTGAAGACCGATCCGTACGGGTTCTTTTTTGAACCCGCGCCGAAGAACGCTTCCATCGTTTGGGACAATCGCAAGTTTTCCTGGAGCGACGAAAAATGGATGAAGCGCAGAAGCGAACGCGATCCGTTGCGCTCGCCGATGAGCATTTACGAAGTACACCTTGGCTCATGGCGGAAGAAATCGGTCGCCGAATCGTTCAGTTACCGCGAACTGGCCGCGCCGCTGATTGATTACGTGCGGAAGATGGGATTCACGCATGTCGAGTTCCTGCCGTTGTCGGAGCACGCGTTTTACCCGTCGTGGGGCTACCAGGTCACCGGCTTTTACTCCCCGACCAGCCGCTTCGGCACGCCGGACGATTTTCAATATCTTGTCAATGCGCTCCATGAGGAGGGCATTGGTGTGTTCGTGGACTGGGTGCCGGCGCATTTTCCGCGCGACGACTGGGCGCTCGCGCGTTTCGACGGCACAGCGCTTTACGAGCATGAAGACCCGCGCAAAGGGGCCCATCAGGATTGGGGCACGCTCATTTTCAATTATGGTCGGCACGAGGTGGACAATTTCCTGACGGCTAACGCGCTCTTCTGGTGCGACCGTTACCACATGGACGGCCTGCGCGTGGATGCCGTCGCGTCCATGCTCTACCTGGACTACTCGCGCAAAGAAGGGGAGTGGATTCCAAACCAATACGGCGGTCGTGAAAACCTCGAAGCGGTCGAGTTCCTCCGCAAGTTCAATTACCTCGTTCACACCGAGCACCCCGGCGTCGTCACGATTGCGGAGGAATCGACCGCCTGGCCGTTGGTCACCCGGCCCCCGTACCTCGGCGGGCTCGGCTTTTTGTTCAAGTGGAACATGGGCTGGATGAATGACACGCTCAACTACTTCAGGCGCGACCCGGTTTATCGCAAGTACCATCAGAACGACCTCACCTTCGCGATGCTCTACCATCATCATGAAAATTTCATTCTCCCGCTCTCGCACGACGAAGTCGTGCACGGCAAAGGCTCGCTGCGCGGCCGGATGCCGGGCGACGACTGGCAGGCCTTCGCGAACCTCCGCGCGTTGCTCGCGTATCAATGGCTTTTCCCCGGTAAGAAGTTGTTGTTCATGGGCGGCGAGTTCGGCCAGAGCAACGAGTGGAGCGCGAACGCGCAGTTGGACTGGTGGCTGCTCGACACCGGTCCGTATCATCGCGGCACACAGCGACTCGTCGAGGATTTGAACAAACTCTACGTCGCTGAGCCCGCGCTTTGGGAAAGCGACTATGACCACGACGGTTTCTTTTGGGTGGACTGTTCGGACCACGAAGGCAGTGTGCTCTCATTCATGCGACAAACCAAAGGCGCCGGCAGCCGGTTGCTCGTCGCGCTGAACCTGACGCCCGTTCTGCGGCTGAGGTATCGCATCGGTCTGCCGTCGGGAGGTTTTTGGCGCGAGGTGCTCAATAGCGACTCCGAAATCTATGGCGGCAGCAACCAGGGCAATCTCGGCGGGGTAACCGCGGTGAGCCATCAAACCCATAACCAACCCTTTTCCGCCGAATTCACACTGCCGCCGGTCAGCGTGACGGTGTTCAAGCTCGAGAACCGCGGGTGAGGTGGAACTCCACTCGGCCGATTCCGAGGATCGGCGCCTTCATCTCCTTCTCTCATTGCGTGTCCAGTCATCAGCTCGCGTTGCAAGTTGACACCAGGCTATTCCTGAACTTTGTTAGACCACGTTTTGTCTTAACATTATGCAGAAACCAGTTTTTAACGGACCACCGTCGCCGGAGGAATTCCAGCGCCAATTGCAGGAGTTCATGCGACAGCGTTTGCCGGGCGGCAACGTGTCGTCGTTCACCAGGCCCGACACGTCAGACGCGCCGGAAGACTCACACCCCGAGTCAAAGTCTCAGGAATTCAAGTTCGATTACAAACCGCGCGACGTGAAGGCGTACCTCGACCGCTTCGTCGTCAAGCAGGAGGAGGCCAAGAAGGTCCTGAGTGTCGCCTTGTGCGACCACTATCACCACGTGCGGCTGGCGATGGATGGGAAGGCGCAGCCGAATTACGCCAAACAAAACATCATCCTCATCGGGCCGACGGGCGTGGGCAAAACCTACTTGATTCGCAGCATCGCGGACCTCATCGGCGTGCCGTTTGTGAAGGCGGACGCGACGAAGTTTTCCGAGACCGGTTACGTCGGCGGCGACGTGGAGGACCTGGTGCGCGACCTGGTGCGCCGCGCCGATGGCGAGGTGGCCCGCGCGCAATACGGGATCATTTACATCGATGAAATCGACAAGATCGCAGCCGCGCCGAACATGAACGGTCGCGACGTCAGCGGCCGCGGCGTGCAGACCAACCTTCTGAAGTTGATGGAGGAAACCGAAGTGCCCGCGCGCGCGCCGCACGATATCGCCGGCCAGATTCAGGCGATGATGGAGATGACCCAGGGACGAGGCAGGAAGCAGCCCGCGACCATCAACACCAAACACATCCTGTTCGTCGTCAGTGGCGCGTTTGGCGGATTGGAAAAGATTATCCAGAAACGGTTGCGCGAAGCGACGATCGGCTTTGCCGCATCAGCGAAGACAGCCGTTGAGGAGGACCTTGTCTTCTCCGAAGCGCAAACGCGCGATTTCATCGAGTTCGGTTTTGAGCCAGAATTCATTGGTCGCCTGCCGGTGCGGGTCGTTTGCCAGCAGCTCAACGTGGATGATCTGTTCCTGATTTTGAAGACGTCCGAAGGCAGCATCATTCGCCAATACGAGCAATCCTTTGCCGCTTACGGCATCGAAGTGCTGTTCCGCGACGACGGCCTGCGGCGCATTGCCGAACTGGCTGCGGAGGAGAAGACCGGGGCGCGCGGGTTGATGACCGTGTGTGAGCGGATCTTCCGCGATTTGAAATTCGAGTTGCCTTCGACGACTGTGAAACGGTTCGTCGTCACGGGCGAGTTGGTGGAAAATCCGCCGGCCGAGTTGCAGAAACTGCTCGCCGAGCACGAAAAGGAAGAGCACGTCGTGATGCGGCAGTTGTTGCATGAGTTTGCCCGGCGTTTCCACGAGAGCCACGACTTGAAAATCTGGTTTACTGACGCGGCAGCGGACCGGCTGGTGGCGCTGGCGCTGGAGCAGTCCAAGCCGATTCGCGATTTGTGCGCGGAGAAGTTCAAGGACTTTCAATTCGGCCTGAAACTCATCGCTCAAAACACCGGACGAAAGGAATTTGCCATCGACGCCGATGCCGTGGAGACGCCGGACAAGGTGTTGAGCGACTGGGTCGTGGCCAGTTACCGGACGGAAATTACGAAGGGTTGACTTCCACGCCCGCCATCAGGCGCAGGAGATTTGCCTGCGAAAATTCCTTTCGCTCCAGTTCGCCTGCAATTTCCTGCTCGCGCATAACCAGAATACGGCGGCTGAGGTTCATGATTTCTGGCAGTTCGGAAGAGATAACGAGCAGCGCGATGCCCTGGCAGACGAGTTCGTCGAGCAGTTGATGGATTTCCGCCTTGGCGCCGACGTCGATGCCGCGCGTCGGCTCATCCACAATCAGGATGTCGCACTCACGCGCGAGCCATTTGGCCAGGGCGATCTTTTGCTGGTTGCCCCCGCTGAGGCCGGCGATGAGCGCGTCGAGCGACTTCGCCTTCACACGCAAAAGGTCCGCATAATGTTGAACCAGCGATTGTTCTTCAAGCCGGCGCACAAAGCCGAGGCGGGTCAAGCGATTGAGCGTCGCGAGCGATGTGTTCTCGCGGCAATTCATTGAGAGCACCAGCCCAAGCCGCTTACGATCTTCCGGCAGCAAACCGATGCCGGCGGCCAGCGCGGCGGTGACCGAGCCAGGCGGCAGTTCCTCGCCGCGCACGAAGATTTTGCCTGTGGCTGTTTCGTCCAGGCCGAAGATGGCCTGGGCGACTTCACTGCGTCCCGCGCCGACGAGTCCGGCAAAACCGAGCGCTTCGCCTGCACGCAGCGTGAAAGAGACGTTCTTGAATTTGCCGGGCGACGAAAGATTCTCTACGCGCAACACCTCGTCGCCGAGCGAAAGGGAGAGATGCTTCGGTGTGTGCCCGATCACTTCGCGTCCAATCATCTGATGAACCACGCGGTCGGGATTTGTAGTCGCGATTTTCTCCGTGGCGACGCGGCGGCCGTCGCGCAGAACGGTGACAGCGTCGCAGAGTTGGAAGATTTCCTCCATCCGATGCGAGACGTAAATCACGGTAATGCCGCGTTCCTTCAAGTGTGCCAGCAGATGGAAGAGATGCTCGCTTTCGTGCGAGGAGAGTGAACTGGTCGGCTCGTCCATGACGATGACCTGCGCGTCGGTGCCGACGGCGGCTGCGATTTGGACGACCTGTTCCTG
>QHOP01000274.1:0-19848 GCA_003219345.1 Verrucomicrobiota bacterium | reverse complement strand
CGGGTGAATCAATTTGCCGTCCAGATGGATTTCGCCTTCGTCCGCCGTGCAAACGCCGGCAAGAATCCTGCCGAGCGTGCTTTTGCCCGCTCCATTCTCGCCGATGAGCGCATGGCAACTGGCGTGTTCGACTTCAAAGCTAACGCGGTCCAGAGCGAGCACACCCGGGAACCGCTTGGTAATGTTTTGGAAGGAAAGAAAGGCCATTTTTTCAACTGCCGCGTCTGAAGCGAACGCGGACGTCCGGAAGGTTCCAGGCTGGAGCTTCGAACAGGAGCATGGGAGCGACGGCGAAGTCACTTCGCGAGCTTTTGGCGCAACCAACCCGGACGATTCGTGGTGAGGCCGTCCACCCCCGCTTTGGCAAGTCGTCGTGCTTTTGTCGGTGAATCCACAGTCCAGACATAGGTCTTGAGCTTTGCGCCCTTTAATTCTTTTACCAGTTCGACGTCCACCGGCCCGCTTGCGTCGAGATCGACACCATCAAGGCCCGCTTGTTTGGCCGTTTGGATCAGTTGTTCGGCGGTGGGGAACCACTGGCCGGTGTTCCAGTTCCGCTTGAATCTGCTTATCCAACAAACCTCCATTTCCCGCAGGACGGTCTTCACGGCTTTCATGATTGCCTCAGAGAAACCGATGGCAACCACCTGGGCGGATGGTGTGCCGGAACGTTCGAGGGCCGCTTTGAATTCCGGGATGACTGGCGGGCCGCATTTAAACTCGACAAACAACCGTTTGCCCCGGGGAACCGTCGCCAGAACTTCATCGAGTGTGGGGATCTTCTCTCCGATCCAGTCCTCGCCCTTCCATCGACCGACATCCAGCCGGCGCAACCGGTCCAAGGTTTGGTCGCTGACTTTCCCGGCGACGCCAGCGGTTCGTTTGGCGTCCTCATCGTGAATGACCACTGGCCGGCCGTCCTTGGACAATTGCACGTCCACTTCCACGGCGTCGGCGTCTTGCTCCCAGGCGAGACGGACCGCCGCCAGCGTATTCTCGGGAGCCTCATGCGATGCCCCGCGATGGGCGATGATGTCCATTTTTAGCCGCCAAAGAATGCAGAAAGCTATTTCGGCAGCCACTTCTCCCAGTTCCTGGCAAATTCATCCACGTTTTCCCTGGTCACCGGAACGAGTGCACTGACATCTTTGACGCTGGAAGGGTCTTTCCTGAGATGGATTTTGTTAATGAGGTGTTCGACCGAACGATAGCCCCATTCATAGACCTGCTGGGCGAGGAGCAACTGAACGTGGCCGCTGCGGAGATAGGCGAGCTCAGGCGGCAAAGCGTCAACGGAGACGCATTTCACCGTACCGGGTTGCCATTTCAAAGCGTTGTCGGTGAACAGCGGCCAGCCGCCCACCATCGCCCAGCCACTGATGTCCGGGTTGGCCTGCATCACCTGCTCGACTTTGGCGGCGGCGTCCTGCGGAGTTTCTTTGTGGTAGTAAACGTCGCGAATGGTGATGCCGGGATATTTCTTCGCGGCGTTCTTCACCCCTTGCACGCGCTTCTGGAGGTTGGGTGCGTTCTGGTTGCCCGCCAGAATAGCAACGATCCCTGTCCCGCCCATGAACCCGGCCAACTCTTCCAGGACCCGTTCGCCGCATTTCACGTCGTCGATGGCGTAAGTGACGAACCGTTTGCTGTTCGGCGCGTCGGAATCGAAAGTGGCCACCGGCACCCCGTTTTTGACGGCAGAATTAATGGCGTCGGTGAGCTTGTTGGCGTCCGAGCAACTGACGGCGATGCCGTCGGCGCCAGCCAGCACAAGCTGTTCAATAGCCTCGGCCTGTTTCTGGGCGTCTTCTTCGTTGGGCGTGCGCCAGTCGATTTTGATTTCGATGCCGTGTTTCCTGCCGAGATCGCGCGCGGCATCCGTTGCGCCGATGCGCGCGGCCTGGAAGACCGGATTGCTCTGTGACTTCGCGACGAGGCCGATGGTGAAGGATCTTTTCTGGGCTTGAACATTCAACACGACACCAAGGGCGGCAAAAATGTTCAGGATGAGTTTTAGATTCATAGCGTTTTATAGATCAACATCTGGCTTTTCAGTGCCTTTTGGTCTGGTTCTTTGGCATCTGGTAAAGAATGTCCATGTCCGGGGAATGCTTACCCCGATCCAGCCGGGCCTTCAAACCGTTTTCGTGAGCCGCCGTTTGGCCAGCCAGGTGTTGAACTGATCGAGCGTGACGGCCAGGATGACGACCGTGCCGATGATGATTCGGCTGTAACTCTGATCAATGCCGAGGATGACGATGCCATTGTCGATCATTTTGATGATGAGCGCGCCGAGCAAGGCCCCCAAGGCCGAGCCTTTGCCGCCAGACAGACTCGCCCCACCCACCACCGCCGAGGCGATCACGTCCAGTTCGTAGCCGGAGCCGTCGCCGGACGAGGCGCTGCCGTAGTAGCCGATCGCCAGCAACGCGGCGATGCCCGCGGTCAACCCGGAGAGGACATAGACGCTGAGTTTGACCCGGTCGACCCGCACGCCGCTGAAACGGCTGGCCAATTCGTTGCCGCCGACGGCGTAGATGCGCCGGCCAGCCGCGAGCCTTGCCAGGTAAACGGTTCCGATAATTGTCACCAGGATCATCACCAGCAGCGGCACGAGACGCAAACCGCCGAAAGCCTCCCACTTGACCAGTTCGGGAAAGGCCGTGGGAAAGGTCCCGACGGATTGGCCGGTGGTGATGACAAAGGCGACTCCGCGGTAGATGGTCATGGTTCCCAGGGTGATAATGAAGGGATGGACTTTGAGCGCGACAATCATGCAGCCGTTCGCCAGACCGCAAAGCGTGGCCGAACCAATGCAAACGACCGCGCCCAACGGCACGCTTAGCCCGGGTGGGACTGAACTGCGCGGCCCCTCTGACCCAAATTGGTGCAGGACCAGCGCCGCCAGCACCGAGGCCAGCGCATAGACAGCGCCCACCGACAGGTCAATGCCACCGGAGACGATGACGAACGTCGCGCCGACGGCCATGATGGCGAAAAAGCTGGTGTCTTTGGCAAGGTTGGTGAGGTTTTGAGCGTTCAGGAACTTGTTCTGTTCAACCATGATAGTCCCGCTTTCACCCGTCGCATCTTTTTTGTATTCCGGCCTCTTGACGGTCCCCCCGAAGAGGGTCAGCAGCAGGCCGAGCAGGAAAATCACGGTAAGCAGCCCGCCTTCCTGGAGGCGAATGGCTGGGCGAGACGCAGGTCGGCCGTCGGTGCCGGATGAACTCATGCGACGGGGCAGGACGCTAACAAACGACGGCCATGCCGACAAGGTCAATGCCGTGAGCGCGTCGCGCGAGAAAATTTCTTTTAAAAAAAAGGTTGAAATAAAATTGAATCATTTGTTGAGTGGTGTGGTCAACTCAACACGAGTTGGACTTCCGGCGCGTTCTTTTTTGAGCGCGACTGTTGCAAGCCACTCAAACTCGCCCAAAAGTTTTTGACCAATTCGCCCCGTGGCGTTAAACCATCTCGGTCAAAAATGCACGTTTTCGCACGGAATTTTGCCGATGACTAAATGAACGCCACGGTTTACTTTCTGGCGGCTGCCTCCAGCCAGTACGAGCTGGTTTACGTCTGGAACCAGGCCACCCCGGAAGCTAAAATCATCATCTTCACGTTGCTGATTTTTTCGGTCGTGGCCTGGTCGGTGATGGGGTCGAAGGCAGTGCAGATGCGGCGGGCGAAGAAGTTGAATCAGCTTTTCAACGCCGAGTTTCGCCAGCAGAATAATGTCCTGGCCATCTACGACCGGCGTATCCAGGTGGATGGCTGCCCGTTGTTTGCGGTCTATCAGGAAGGGTGCCTCGAACTCGATGCCCGCTTGAAAACAGCCGGCGGCGAAGGGCGCAGACCGGTCCTTTCGCTGAAGGCAACCGAACATGTGAAACGCACGCTGGAACGGGCGGTGGCCCAGGAATCGTTGAAACTGGAATCGGGACTCATCCTGCTGGCGATAGCGGTGAGCGGTGCGCCGTTTTTGGGATTGCTGGGGACGGTTTGGGGCGTCATGAGCACCTTCGGCCACGTCGCCCAGGCTCAGAACGCGAGTTTGACACAAATGGCCCCCGGGGTCGCGGCGGCATTGATCACCACGGTCGCCGGCCTGCTCGTCGCTATTCCGTCCATGTTCGGCTACAACTGGCTCGTGCACACCTTGCGCGCACTCACGGTCGAATTGGACAACTTCGCCCAGGAACTCGTCTCCAAAATGGAAATCGAGTACCTCAGAGACGAGGATGAAGTGTTCCGCGCCAAAGATGAATAAACTGAAGATGCGTCGAGCCCTCGGTCTTCGACCTTTGGGCCTCGACTAAAGAAATGCGCCGCTTCTCCCAACGCAGTTCGCTGGTGACACTGAGCGAGATCAACATCACGCCCTTGCTCGACCTGGCGTTCGTGTTGTTGATCATCTTCGTCATCACCACGCCGTTGCTGGAGCAGAGTCTGGAGTTGAAGCTGCCCAAAGGAGGCAGGCCGGACCGACCGATGAACGAGAGAGACGTCCACACCGTCGAAATCAGTTCCAGAGGCTACTACGTGTTCGACGGCAAGCCGATGACCGTCGCACAGATTGAGAAGGCACTGGCCAACGACGCGCGGGTCAACCCGAACCTGGTGCTCCGCATCCGAGCGGATAAAACGACGCCGTATGATTTCGTCTTCCAGGTGCAAGACATGTGCGTCAATCACGGCATAAAAATCTCGCTTCGTTCCGAGGCGCGGGAAAGCAAGCGGTGAACCGGCTGCAAAAAAAATGTCTGCTGGCCTCGATGGGGCTGCACGCGCTGCTTTGCCTGATTTTGATCGTCGGGCCGGCGTTCCTCTGGTCGAAACAAAAGGAACTGGACCTGCCGATCCTCGAAGTCATTCCCGACAGGCTGACGGACCTGCCGTTCTCCGGAGGAAATCCGAACGCGAGACCGCCGGCGCAGCAACTCCAGCCCGCTCCGCTTCAACCGCCAGTGCAGCAACCAAAGCCGCCCAAAGTCGAGAGTAAACCGCCACCGGAACCGAAAACGGCGGCTAAACCGGAGCCCGATATCGCGCCGGCGGAAATCAAACGCGAAAAACCGAAACAGGAAATCAAGGTCAACACGACGGTCGTAAAAAGGCCCGCGGCCAATCCGCATGAAAAAAACACGCCGAAACCGGACACGGACGAGGCGAAAGCAAGGGCGCGGGCCGAAGCCGAGGCGCGGCGTCGAACAGCCCGGCTACTCCTGGCCAGGATCAAAGACTCGTCTGAGAAGATAAATGCGAATTTATCGCCGGGCACGACGATCGAGCTGCGGGGACCAGGCGGCGAAGCGTATGCCAACTACGCTCAGGTCGTGAAAACCTATTATGACCAAGCGTGGATCGACCCCGAAGAAGTCTCGGACGACGACGCGACGGTGGAGGTCAAAGTCGTTATTGCCCGCGATGGCCGGGTGATTTCCGATTCGATCATTAAACGGTCGGGCATTCCGGCCTTGGACAAGTCCGTCCAAAACGCTTTGGATCGGGTCGAGAAACTGCCGCCTTTCCCGGAAGGCGCTAAAGAAGCTCAGCGGACCTTCATCATCAATTTCAATCTCAAAGCAAAACGATTACTCGGATGAAATACCCGGGCTCGATTCGGCCTCTGCTTTTCGCCCTGGCTTCACTGGCCATTTGCCTTGCGCCGCTTCCGGCTCAGGAGCAAATCGACATCACGCATCCGGGCGGTTCCAAGCGCATTCCGATCTCGTTGGAAGGATACACCGGTGAAGTGTTGAACGTCTTGACGTTCGACCTGGAAATCCAGGGCTTCGAAGTCACCGGCGCCGACAAGGCGCAATACTTCGTCAGTGGCAGCAACAACAGCGACGTGACAGGCCGGCTCGCCGACCGCGTCAGCAAGAGCACGTTGCTTTCTGTAAGATACACCGGCGGCACGCTGCGCTCGGAGGCGCATACGCTCTCCGACGCCATCGTGGAAAAAATCACCGGCCGCAACGGCATCGCGCGGTCGAAGATCGCCTTTAAGGTCGAAACCGGACAGAACAGTGAAATCTACGTCGCCGACTACGACGGCCACAATGCCAAACAGGTGACGCAAGACCACACCATCACGCGCGACCCTGCCTGGGTGCCCGCCCGGCGCGTTCTCTATTACACGTCCTACAAAGCGGGCAACCCGGACATCTATGTGCACGACCTGCAGAGCGGCACGCGTCGCGCCTTTGCCCGGTATCCCGGTCTGAACGCGGGCGCAGCTCCGTCCCCGGACGGCCGGCGCGTGGCGCTGGTCCTGAGCAAAGGCGGCAGCCCGGACATTTACGTTTGCGATGCGGACGGCAGCAACTTGAAGCCGTTGACGAGAACAAGGGAAGCCGAGTCTTCTCCCTGCTGGTCGCCCGACGGTCGGACGATTTGCTTTTCGTCGCGCCACGAGGGGAAGTCGGCGCTGTTTGTGGTCTCCGCTGAGGGCGGATCGATGCGCCGGCTGTCCACGGGAGGAGCGTTGAACTGCACCGAACCGGACTGGTCGCCGGATGGGAAGCAGATTGTTTTTACCCGACTGGCCGGGGACTTCGAAATCTGTGTCGTGCCGGCTGGTGGTGGCGCAATGACGCCCCTGGTAGCGGGCGAAGACCCAGCCTGGGCGCCGAACTCGCGCACTGTGATTTTCACACGCCGTGTGAAAGGCAAAAGAGTTGTCTCTTTGCTTGACGTGCCCACCAAACAAATTAAGGATATTCAACAAACTTCAGGAAGCTGTTCCCAGCCCTGTTGGGCCAAATGAAACGTTCCTGTAAAAAATCACCATGAAATACTCAAAAGTTTTGAACCTTTCAGTGGTCGTGTTGGCTTTGTCACTCGGAGCAGTTGGATGTCAGCCCAAGCCCAAATCGCCGACACCAATTTTGGGAAGGACAGGAAATCCCAAAGGAATTGGGGACACGTTTGGGAAGGAAACTCCGGTGACGCCGCTCCCGCCGGACCAGAATCCAACCGTCAGGCCTGGCGAAGACATTCCCCTTAAAGGACGCTTTAATCCCGATGAGATGACCCCGGACCATAACCGCTTCGCAGCGAACACGGTTTATTTCGATTTTGATCGCGCGACGGTCAAGCCGAGTGAGACGGGCAAGATCGACGAAGTGGTTCGATATCTGCAAGGGAATCCGACGCATGCGGTGCAGATCGAGGGCCACTGCGACGAACGCGGGACGGAACAGTACAATCTTTCACTGGGCGAACGCCGCGCGCTCGCCGTTCGCGAATATCTGGTCACGGCAGGCATCCAGCCCGACCGCGCTTTTACCATCAGTTACGGCGAATCGCGTCCGGCTGTACCCGGTCACAACGAGGCCGCTTGGTCGAAGAATCGCCGCGGCGTATTCGTCCTGCTCACGCCGAAATGACGGAGAGTGGTGCAGTTTGCGTTTCGGTGGGGCAAGCGCCCTCGCGAGCCGGCTCGTCAGAAGTGTTCTGTTCCTTTTGGAACTGCTCACGGACCATGAACCTGCCCCCCTCACCCCTTCCCTCCCCATGAACCAGAGGAACATCCAACATCGAACACCCAACGCCGAACATCGAATGGCATCGCGAATCCTCGCTCAGCGTTCGATGTTTTCCCTCGGCTCCGGGGTTTCAACGCGCGAATGTTCATTTCGGGGAAATCTCTCCCCCCAATGGAGAGAGGGTGGCCGGAGGTCGGGTGAGGGGGCGGTTCTTGGGAAGCCTCGCCCCGCCAAACTGTCCCCGGTGTTGGGGCTTTAGCCTGGTTGGGATTGAGCGGCGGCGAACTGATCCTCGTGCTGGTCGTCATTCTGGTGCTGTTTGGCGCCAAGCGAATTCCCGAATTTGCCAAGGGGCTCGGCAAGGGAATCACCGAATTCAAAAAGGCGTCGCGCGAAGTGACCGATGAAATTGAGCGCGCGGTGGAGGAGCCTCCGCCGCCACCGCCGAAGGCGCCACCGTCTGGTTCCAACGCTGAAAGCACCTCTCAACCTTCCGCCGTGCCCAAAGCCTGATTGAGTTCAAGCTGCAGGTGTCATGGCCGATCCCACTGAAGAGTCGCGTCCAGAGGAGGCCGAGGAGGACGGCGGCGGGCCCGTAAAGACATTTCTCGAACATCTCGAAGACCTCCGCTGGATGCTGATCAAAAGCGGCACCGCGCTGCTGGTCGGCATGATTGTCTGTTTGTACAGCACGAACAAAGTCGTGTCGATCCTCAAATGGCCACTCGAACGGGCCGCGCTGATCCAGGTCGGACACAAGCAAAAGGTGCTGGTCAAGCTTGGCGAGGAGGACGTGTTCTCTTTTCAACCGGCGACCAATCACATTGGGCCGCTGGACCTCGGGACTAACCCGCTCATTATCCTTCAAATTAAACCAGTCGAAGAGGGAACCAACATCCATTTTGTGGCGCGTGTGGAAAAGGATCCCCCGTCAAGTGAGCGGG
Source organism: Verrucomicrobiota bacterium (assembly GCA_003219345.1). GTDB lineage: Bacteria > Verrucomicrobiota > Verrucomicrobiia > Limisphaerales > AV2 > AV2. The sequence goes on along the minus strand of QHOP01000274.1, from coordinate 11,408 downwards.
CGAGGAGCGCCACCGATCTGGTCTATTTTGACCCCGCCGCGCCGTTCATGTCGTCCCTGCACCTCGCATTTTTTGCGGGCATTCTTCTGACGGCCCCATTCATTTTCTATTTCGTCGGCGAGTTCGTGTTGCCCGCTTTGAAGATCAAAGAGAAGAAGTATCTCCTCCGCGCCTTCGGTGTTGGCGTGGGGCTGTTCGCGGCCGGGGTCTGCTTTTGCTATTTCATCATCATGCCGCGCGCGCTGAAGTTTTCGGAGTTGTTCGCCCTCTGGATGGGTATCAAAGTGCCCGAATGGCGGGCGGAAACTTATTTCGGTTTCGTCACGAAGTTCATGCTCGGGATGGGCATGGGATTTGAACTTCCGGTCGTGCTGCTGGCGCTGGTGAAAATCGGCATCCTCGATTACAAGAAGCTCTCCGCCATGCGCCGGTACATGATCGTCATCAACCTGGTTCTGGGCGCATTGTTGACGACGCCCGAAGTGTTCACTCAGATCATGATGGCCGTCCCGCTCCAACTGCTCTACGAGATCAGCGTCTGGATCGCGTGGTATTGGGAACGGAAGGAGAAGTTACGCGAGGCCCAGGCCGGCTCCCAGGACTACTAAGCGACGCCTTCACCCGAAAACGGCGTATCTTGGCACTACCCCGGAAACTTCATAGCCGATCCGAACCGGCGCTGGTAAAACGCGCTTTACAAGCCCGCGTGCTGAGCTAACCTAGCATCAACAAGACAACGACTATGCGCAACTCAATCACCTTTTTGGCGACGGCGACGGTTCTGGCCCTTTTTGCAAGCGGCTGTGCCAGTACGGATCAGGGGTTTTCCTTCGAACAAAAGTTCGGACGCGGGCTCCGAAACGTCACAGAATTTGTGCGCTGCGGGGAGATCCGCCGTTCGATGGAGCAGACCGCCCTGCTTGACGGCCCGGACATGGCGTACACCACCGGGTTCATTCGCGGCTTCAACAGGAGCCTGGCGCGGACCGGCATCGGTATTTATGAAATGGTCACTGCGCCGTTCCCGCCCTACGATCCCGTGTTCACCGACTACCTGACGGTCAACCCGGTTTTTCCGGAAAGTTACAAGCCGCATTTGCTGGCTGATCCGACGTTCGGTCCTGACACCGCACTTGGTTTCAGCGGCGGCGATATTGCCCCGATCTTCCCGGGCAGCCGTTTCCGTATTTTCGACAACTGATCCGTCCGACTTCGCCGGCGCCGACATTTCGATGTTGGCGCCTTTTTTATTGATGACGCTGATCAGACAATCGCCCTGCAAGGTCAATCTGCTGCTGAACATCCTGGGCAAACGCGCCGACGGTTTTCACGAGCTGGAGAGCGTGATGCAACCGGTGTCTTTGTGCGATGAGCTCGAATTCAAACGAGGCGGCAAAGAAATCAGACTGACCTGCAGCGATCCGGCGTTGCCCGCGGACTCCACGAACCTGGTCCATCGTGCGGCCGCCGGCTTTTTGCGGACGGCGCGAATTACCGAGGGTGTGGGCATTCATCTGGAGAAACGGATTCCACTGGCCGCGGGGCTCGGCGGCGGTAGCGGCAACGCGGCCAACACGTTGTTGGGGTTGAACCAGCTTTTCGGGCAACCGTTAGCGGCCAGTCAACTCAACCAGATTGCCGAAGCGATCGGGTCGGACGTTCCGTTTTTTCTTCAGGACAAGCCGGCATTGGCCACCGGCCGTGGCGAAGAGATTGTGCCGCTCGATAATTTTCCGGCGTTGCGGGGCGTTTTCGTCCTGCTGATTCATCCCGGTTTTGGAATCTCCACGGCGTGGGCTTATCAGACTCTGACGAAATACCCGGACGCGCTGAACGGGCGGCCCGGTCGCGCACGAAAACTCATTTCCTTGTTGCAGACTGCGGACCTGGTGGTGGCGGCGCAGGAATTTTACAATTCTCTGGAAGCACCCGTGCTGAACAAATATCCGCTCCTGGCGCTGTTACAGGAGTTTCTGAGGGCCAACGGAGCTGCGGCGACGCTGATGTCCGGCAGCGGCTCGACGACGTTTGCGCTCGTGAAAGGCCAAAACACCGCTGAACAGTTGCGGGAAAAACTCAATGCGATGTTCGGGGAAAATTACTGGACGGCGGTCGTGGCACTGTGACGGACAGGAGTTTAGGAAATCATTTCTAGTTGTTTCCTCAGTAGCCCGCCCCCTGGCCGGTTTCAGGAGTGGATTTTTACCTGCCAGTCTCGGCTGCAGGCAGCCAGGTCTCGATTTCCTGATACACACTCGAAGCGACTTGGTGTGCTTGCGTGGCCAGGCCGACGATTTCCTTGAGTTCCAGCCGTGAATAGTCCGTCGTGATAAGCCCGGTTGCTTCCAGGATCTGTTTCAAGGGACGCAGCAACCCGCCGAGTGAACCGGAGAGCCTCGTGGGCGTGAATGGTTTTGCCAGAAAAGCGTCAGCCCCCTTTTCGCTGGCGTGGGGAGCGACCTCCAGGATCGCGAAACCAGACATCAAAACGAATGGGATTGAAGTGATCTTCGGGTCGCGGCGGACGGCATACAGGACAAGATTGCCTCCCACGCCGTGCAACTCGACATCGCAGAGGATCAGGTTAGGCTCCTCGGTTCGGGCGATCTGAACGCCCTGCGCTCCGGTGGAGGCTTGCAGAACTTCAAATCCTTGCTCCTCAAGCGTCGCCACTAAAGTTGCCCGGAAACTCTGGTCGTCTTCGATAACCAATATCTTGTTCATATCCATGTCACTCTTAGAGTTGACATGGCTTTGTTATAGCAAGAGACTTGCCGTGTTCGCCGCCATGGACGGTGCCACAACTGCTTGAAAACGAGGTCTATAACGCGCCCTCAGCTTGGATTCGCGCGAATTGCCAGGATTAAAGAAAAGGCTCACGCAATCGAGAAGAAGTGTGATACTGCGCATTTTCAAGGCCGTCAGTGCTCGGACCGGGCAGGGCGGTGTCAGTGGCTCGCAGCGAGACAATGTTCGGATTTTGGAATGTGAGACGCAAACCGGGAAACACCCCAGCGCGCCACAGCCGCAATCAAAGCCGACCACGGGCAGCCTCGTCCGCGTGTCGGGTCGTTCGAAACATGCTGCCTGAGCCTTAAGTCGAGTATTTCACAACCTCCCGGCGACTCGGGAGCCGGCGCGGCAGGAAAGATGCGTCCGACAGCAGGCGTAGTGCACGTAGTGCAGATGGTAATCTGCTGTGTCGCCGATTGGCAATCGGTAGAGTGTCCCAAAAGTTTCCGAGTGCTCGGCGTTGCCGGCGGCCCGCAGAACACCGTTTGGATTGGGTGCGTGCGCCGCGGCCGCGCCGCCGACACGACTTCGGACATTACCGGTCGCGGCATGCCCTTGCATCTCGCTGCCGTTTCGGTTAAAAGTCAACCGGTTGCCGGAAGGAATGATTCAGTCGGATTTTCTGCGGGTTTGGCAGACTTTTTGTCCGATGGTGTAACGGTAGCACAGAGGTCTTTGGAGCCTTTAGTCGTGGTTCGAATCCACGTCGGACAGCCACTCGAGGATCAACGGCAGACCGCTGGCTGCATTTTTGTGATGCTTTCTTTTGACTCTCCCAGGCCATTGACCTAGTTTACGCGATGTCGCAAGGATGCGAGGATCACGAAGGATTTGGGACCGTTAAGGGATGCCGTATGTCTACTCAATCAATGAGTCCGCTCTTGCGGATTCTTCATCTGGAAGACAATCCCACCGACGCGGAACTGGTGCGGAGGATGCTGGAAGCCGCAGGCGTGGATTGCGCCATCCGGCGCGTGGAGACACGGGAGGCATTTCAATCGGCGTTGGAGCGGGAGCAGTTTGATCTGGTCATCTCGGACTTCACGCTTCCCTCCTTTGATGGACTGTCGGCCTTGACCATCTGCCGCCACAAGAAACCTGAACTGCCGTTCATTTTTGTCTCCGGCACCATTGGCGAAGACGCGGCGGTGGAATCGCTCAAACGCGGGGCCACGGATTTTGTAATCAAAGATCGGTTGTCCAGGCTGACGGCGTCGGTGGAACGGGCCGTGCAGGAGGCGCAGTCGCGGGCCGAGCGACTACAGGCCGATGAAAAAATTCGTGAACAAGCGGCCCTGCTCGACAAGGCCCGCGACGCCATTTGTGTCATGGACATGGAGTTCAGTATTCTCTACTGGAACAGGGGTGCCGAGCGATTGTACGGATGGAGCGTCGAGGAGGCCGTGGGACTGAGCGCCCACGATTTGCTCTTTCATGGAAACGTGTCTCTCCTTTTGGAAGCCGTGAAACAGCTCATCCGACAAGACGAGTGGCAAGGGGAATTGCACAAGATCAGCAAGGATGGCCGGGAGAACATTGTCGAAAGCCGTTGGACACTCCTGCGGGATGCGTTGGGGCGGCCCAGGTCGATTCTGGTGATTGACAGCGACATCACCGAGAAGAAGCAGATTGAGGCGCAGTTGTTCCGCACGCAACGGGTGCAGAGCATCGGAGCGGTGGCAGGCGGGATTGCCCACGACCTGAATAACATGCTGGCTCCGATTCTCATGGTGACGGAGTTGTTGCGGGATGAGTTGCCCAGCGAGCAGAGCCGCAAGATGCTGGACACGGCCAAAGCCAGCGCCCAACGGGGCGCGGAGATGGTGAAACAGATTCTGGCCTTCGCTCGCGGCGCTGGCGGCGAACCGAAAACCATTCAGCTCAAACATCTGGTCACTGAGATGGTGCGATTGATAGGAGACACGTTCCCTCGCTCAATCCAGGTCGAGAGCAGAGTGGACAAAGAACTGTATCCGATTTTAGGCGACGCCGCGCAATTCAATCAGGTCTTGTTGAATCTCTGTGTCAATGCGCGCGATGCTATGCCCGGCGGCGGCACGTTGCAGATTGGCGCGGACAATGCCGTTTTGGAGGGAAAACGGACGCCGATGTTGCCGGAGCCGGTGTCAGGAAAGTTTGTGGTGCTGAGCGTCGTGGATACCGGTTGTGGCATCCCACCGGAGTTGGCGGGCAGAATTTTTGAGCCGTTTTTCACCACCAAGGAACCGGGCAAAGGGACGGGGTTGGGGCTGTCCACGGTTCTAGGTATCGTGAAGGCCCATCACGGATTTGTGGAGGTGGTCAGTGAAGTCGGCAAAGTGACAATTTTCGAGGTCTATTTGCCCGCGACCACCAAGCGGTGCTCGAAATCACCAAGACGACCTTGGAAGCCTTCAACTATCGGGTTATCACGGCCAAAGACGGAGCCGAGGCGCTGATCCTTTACCAGCAACGCGTCGGGGAAATCGACGTGGTCATTTCGGACATGGAGATGCCGGTCATGGACGGCGAGGCGTTGGTCAGGGAAATACGAAAGACTGCGCCCAATGCGAAGGTAGTTTGCATTAGCGGGCTGGAAGCCGAAGCCAAAGGGACGGACATGTCCCACTTGAATCCGCAAGCGTTTTTGACCAAACCCTACTCAACGGAAACACTGCTGACCGCCCTTCATCAAGTTGTGACAAGCTGATTCAATCGCGCTGGTTCGTATCCGGAACTGGATACGGACTCAGCCACACTCACGCCCCGGAATGCCTCAAACGCCAAGGGCGGGCTTATTCGTGATTCCAGGTCTCCGAGAAACTGGTGCCGTCCGGTGACAAGACCGAAGGCCGCGCCTTGGTGGCGCCGTCACTCGTCACCATCGTGATGGCATCGTTCTGCCAGCTCGAGTCACCAATCGCGCCGGTGTGGTTGTTGAGTGTTGCCTTACAACCAGTCATGGTCACGGTGCCGAAATCCGCCAAGGGCAGGATTTCGCCTGAATAGGGAGCTTCTAACACCCATTCAGCCGAGCTTCTTTGTGCGGTTCGCGATTTGGTGTAGCGGGTGGGTACCCTGTAGTACACCCCCTGCGTGAAGTTGGTGATCGAGAGAACAAAAGTGCTGCTGCCGATGTAGGTGACAGCCGCACCAAACTCGTCGTTCGGAGCAATCGGAAAGCCCACGATCTCAAACGCGCCATGCGGATACATCTCGAACCAGACGTAATTTTGCTGGCCGCTGCTCGTCCAATCCTGCTCGGTGCCCAGTTGTTCGACTGTGCCGTCTGAGTATCCGTCGATGCCGACCCAAATTGAAGAGAAGGTCTCCGCTGATGTGCTCGCGGTCACTGTGGGGATTGTCCAACGGCCCGCAACAGAAGTAACCGCGTGCTTCTGTGGCGAGGTAAGGCTCGTCTCAACGGCATACCCGCTCCAGTTTTGGCTGCTTGAAAACCGGCTTGCTTCGCCTTGGCGGCCTCTACTCTCCCTCACGCGGATGTTTGGCGCTCCTGCCTGATAGTGATGCAGGGCTGTCTCTGGAATCGGCAGCAAGGAGCAGGGCTCAACGCTTCTGAAGTCGTGAGTCGAACGCGACGTAAGAATCCTGGTGTCGCCTGGCTGAGCCAGCGCCAAGGTCAACGCCAGCAGGGAGGAGCAACGAAGAGAAGTTTTCATGGAGAGAACGTTTTGAATTCGTGGTTGATTGTTGAGTCTGTCATTCTTCATACAACGCCGATGGCTGACCGTAGCATTGATAATACCAAAATCGGTTCGATTCCAGGTCGCAGAGTCAATTCACCGCCACCCCCCCGGAGCCCACACCCAGCCGTGTCGCCGATGCACCCAATGGCCCCTCATCCACACCGCGCGAGCGTGGGGACGAACGAGCCAACGTCCTGGCTCCCAAACCCAACGTCCATGCCAGACCCAGTATCCTTCAACCCAGGCGTATCCCGGCCCGGGCGCCGGCGGGACAACCTCAGCCTGTGGCTGCGGCGGCGCTTCGGTGACGACGACTTCGCGCGGACGTTCCCGCACAACCAGGCAGCCGTTGGTTAACAAAAAGCCAACGCTGACCAACAGCATCGGCAACCAGTTTTTTAATTTCATATAAATTTCGAGCGCCGAGATTGCCCCGCTACAACCGCGCCTTGTTCCCGCCGGACAGTTTTCCGCAATGGGAGGTTACAGACGCGGTCAATCTTCCGAGAACAAATATTCCAAATCGTCCTTCGACAGGCTCCGGGCAAACCCTTCTTCGCCCAGGACGTCGCCTATGGTTTGCGCCTTGCGCTGCTGCAATTCCCAGATTTTCTCTTCGACCGTCCCTGGCGCGATGAGCCGATAAGCGTTGACGGTGCGGGTCTGGCCGATTCGATGCGAGCGGTCAACCGCCTGCGCTTCGACGGCCGGGTTCCACCAGGGATCGTAAAGCACCACATAACTTGCAGTGGTCAGGTTCAACCCCGTGCCGGCCGCGCGAAGACTGAGCAGGAACACGGCGGCGTTTGAATCGTTCTGAAACGCGTTCACCACTTCCTGCCGGGCTTTGGTCTCACCGGTCAAAATGTGGGTCGGGATCTGGCGTTGCTGGCATTCTTTCTCGAGGATCTGCAGCATCTGAACAAATTGGCTGAACACGAGGACCTTTTGGCCTTCGTCCAGCAGCGGCTCCAGGAGTTCGAACAATGTTTGGGTCTTGCCGGACGCCGATTCATTGCCGACGAGGTCCGGATGGCAGCAAATCTGGCGCAAACGCGTGAGGGCCGCGAGCACGTGAATTTTACTTTTGGCGACGCCCTTTTCGGCCATCGTTTGCATGACCTTATCGCGGCTGCGACGCAATTCGGCAAGGTAAAGTTTGCGCTGCGATTCACCGAGTTCGCAATCGCGTCGCTCCTCGATGCGGTCGGGCAAATCCTGCGCGACCTGCCGTTTAAGCCGTCGCAGCATGAGCGGCCGAAGTCTTGCGGCCAGCCGTCGGCGCGCGATTTTTTGTCCCCAGGCCGCGTCTTCGCCGCCACGAGGTTCGTAAATCTCGTTGAAATGGTTTTGCGAACCGAGGTAGCCCGGCTGAATGAAGTCCACGATACTCCAAAGGTCGAGCAAACGGTTTTCCAGCGGCGTGCCGGTCAGTGCGAGGCGCTGGTCCGCGCGAAGCTGTTTTACTGATTGGGTCACTTGTGCCGACGGATTTTTGATGAACTGCGCTTCGTCGAGGATGATGGCGCGGAACTCGAATTTCTGCAGCGCTTCCAGGTCGCGCCGCAGCAGGGCGTAGTTGGTGACGATCAGATCGTGCTGTGGAATCTGTTTCCGCAAATTGTGACGCGCAGCGCCGCTCTCCAGCACGAGCACTTTGAGGTGCGGGGTGAACCGGTCCGATTCACGTCGCCAGTTGTGCAGCACTGATGCCGGGCAAATCACCAGTGCCGGCCGCGGCCTTCTTGGGTTCTGCCCGCGCAACCACGCCAGCCAGGCCAGTGTCTGTAATGTTTTGCCCAGGCCCATGTCGTCGGCCAGAATGCCACCCAGCTTCAAGCGGGTGAGATGGCAAAGAAAATCGAAACCGGCCTTTTGATACGGGCGCAGTTCGGCTTTGACCGAATCCGGCAACGAGGTGTTGTCGACTCCGTCGAAATCCGCGATCCGCTGGCGCAGCTTCGCTGCCTGCTGGTCGCCGAAACGCTGCAAAGAGCTGTCGCCGAGTTGCGCGGCGTGGAGCATCGCGACTTTTTGCGGCGCCGTGCTGAGGCCGTCGAGACCAAGGTCGGCCATCGTTTCGTGCGCGGCTTGCACGGCGGTGGCGTCCAATTGAATCCAGCCGCTATCCGGCAGTTTCACAAATCGTCCCGTGGCGGTCTGCAGACGGTGCAAATCCGCTGGCGTCAGTTTCATTCCTTCCTGCTCCCATTCAGCGGAAACCGAAAGCCAGTCAATGCCGCTGCCCTGAACCGTCAGTTTGGGACGCAGTTGCCGCGGCGAAAGGAACAATCGTTGAAACGCGGGATTACCAAGATATTCGGCGGCGGGCCGGTCTGGCCAGGCAACGGCGAGCGTGTTCAAAAAGCTTTCGTTCGCATCGCCAACCCAAAGCCCCGGCTCCGGCGTGAACCAATCGAGCCGTCGCAGCCATTGCACGGTCGGTTCGAGTCGTGGATCATCGAGGATCTCGGGCTTCTCCACCTGGCGTTTGGCGCTGCCTGTCAACTGCCACTCGTGACCGTTCCACTGCCAGAGGGTTTGGTCGCGTTCGCTTTTGGCGAGCAGGCGGAGCCGGACGCTGTCATCGCTCAATTCAAAAATGAACCGCGGAACAGCGGTGTGCGCCACGCAAAGCTGTTCCCAGTTGGCTCCTTGGCTCGACCCGTTTCTCCGCAGGTGCGTCAGCAGGCGGTGGCTCAATTTTCTCACGGGCAGCGACGGTCTCTGCGCCCAGTGAATCAGCAAATCGTGTGGCGGCGGGTCTCGCAAAATGTAAAAAGTATGGTCGAGCAGCGCCAGGGAAGGCGGCCCGGCAAAAAATTGCGCTTGATCGAGCGAGTGATAATTGCCGTCAGGCAGCTTTAGACGGTGAGTGAACACGAGTTCTGAATCTGCGGTTTCGAGATGGGGCGCCAGCTCCGCGATTTCGCCATGAAACGCCAGCTTTATGCCCTCGGCGTTCAGTTCCAGGCGCGCGTGGTTGCCCCAGCGCGCCAGCCATTGCAGCAGTTCGCTGCCGGTCAAAAACAGAGGTTCGCCATTCACTTTTCGTCCGTCGTAGCTCTCCGCCAGCCATTGGATGAATTGCCAGTCCCCCGGTGGAAAGAGCTCTTGTTCGTGCGCGGACCGCGTCGTCAGTTCGATGATTTCGCCCAGCGACTTGTTTTTATCGCCGGTGCGCGGACGTGACAGGACAAACTGGACACCGAGTCCGTGCAAGTGGAGCTGGTTTTCGAGCGGCCGGACCTCACATTGGACCCGCAAGCCCGCGCGTGGCGCGTCCAGGTGCGCGTGCGCTGGTGGCAACAGCCAGTTCTCCAATTGCTGAACAAACTTCTGTTCCTGCTCGGCCTGTTCGATTTCAGCAAAGCGTTCGAGATTGGCGTGCGGCAGCAATTCGGTGGGCAGCGGACGATTCGCGCGCAGGAAGAGCAGGGCGGTCCCCTCCAGCCGCGCCTTGCCCTGCGTCCCCATCAGGCGCGGCCACCAGTCCTCCCCGGCAAAATCCTTGCGCGAGAGGGAGAGCCGCTCGAAGTAATCCTCCAACAACAGCCAGGCCCGCTGTGGATCGGTGCAGTTGGCGAAGTTTTGCAGCCGTTCAGTGCGTTCGGCGACAGCCGCCTTGGAATCGGCCAGTTCGCGTCGCAGATCAGCAAAAGCACCGTAGGTTTTTTCGAGCACGATGTTGTTGGCATCGTACTTGGTGGTGGTAACCGAACGCGGAGCGTGTCCGTTTTTGTGTGAGACTCGTGCCATGTGCCAAACTACCCGATCAAGGCCTGTTATCTCGACATAAAATGGGCATTGCGGTCAATCAGAAATCAACGTCCATCGGTAGTCGGTTGCGTCGGTTCAATAAGGCCACCGCCCCGACAGCAAATGGTCCGGCGCATCGCGGACTTACACTTTCCCAATCCATTTGCGGCCTTCCCAAACCGCTTTCAAGGAGGTCAGGTTGCGGCGGTCGCAGAGGTTCCTGGCGGCGGCGCCCAATCGACCCTGCTTCAAATTGTTCCAGGCGTCGCTGGCGCTGACAGCGACGAATTGCAGCACACTCGGATCGCGGTAGCAGTCGATCATGCAACGCGTGCAGCCGTCGCGAATCCGTTTCGATTCGTTCCATTCGTACACGTTGCACATCGGTGTCTCCCAAAAGTGGCAGCGGTAAAGGTTCAGGTTCCAATCCAGGTAAAAGTATTTGTGACCGCCCAGGCAGCCGAATTTCTCCGGCTCCTTCCGCAGATGCCGTTGCATTTCGGTGAGCGACTCAGTCGGGTTCACGACCGGATAACCGCTCCGCTTCTTCATTTGTTTGATCTTCTCGAAAACCTGGATCAACTCATCCGTCTTGTAGTTGACGAGGTTTGAGTCGCTGAAGCTCAAGTAACTCGAGGCGAGTGAGGTCAGCGGATAGCTGAAAGTGCAACTCTTGAAACCCAGCTCGGTCAGAAATCCCGGCAGCCTTTCGTAGTCCTCGATCAACTTGCTGGCCGTGACGCTGGCCGTGGTCTGAATGCCGAGATCGTGGAAGACCTCGTTCGCGCGCTTGATTTTCCGGCACACCTCCGGCAGACCCCGGTTTTTTTCATGCTTCGCCACGTCGTGCGAGTCAATCGACATGATGACGCTGCTGAGCCCGTCGTGGGCGAGGGCCCGCATGTTCTCCTCCGTCCAAAGCGAGCCGTTGGTGCAAATCATCGGATGCATGCCACGCTCGGCCGCGTAACGCACCATCGCCCGGATTTCCTTGTGCACCAGCGGTTCGCCGCCCACAAACAGCAGGTAGCCGATGTGATTTTTCGCCGCGATGTTGATGACATCCCTGGCTTCCGTGAGCGTCACGCTGCGGCTCTGCTTCGGATCGAATCGGTCCACCGCGAATCCGCAGAAGTCGCACTTCGCATTGCAGATATTCGTGATGGCGAA
>QHOP01000273.1 GCA_003219345.1 Verrucomicrobiota bacterium | reverse complement strand
CGCCGCGGGAACGAATCCCCAATCTGTGACGGTCGGTGATTTCAACGGCGATGGAAAGCCCGACTTAGCTGTAGCCAATTTGGAGTCCGGCAACGTCTCGGTGCTCTTGGGCAATGGCGATGGCACTTTCCCGGCCGTCGCCAACTATAAAGTGGGAGGACTTCCTCGTGCCGTGGCGGTGGGCGACTTCAACAAGGACGGCGAGGCAGATCTGGCGGTCGCCACCGAGGCTGGTGTGCCCGTGATACTAGGTAATGGCGATGGCTCTTTCCAAGCCGCCGTCGACTACGGCCCAATCGATTACGAGTCAGGACAGGGTCCTTATTCTGTCGCCGTGGATGATTTCAACGGGGACGGCAATGCCGACTTGCTGGTGCGCAATGTTCTAGCAGCCGACTGGACGGATATCGTGACCGTTTCGTTGCTGTTAGGCAAAGGGGATGGCGCCTTTCAACGTCCCGTCAAACTCGACCTTGGATCATCTCCTGACCCGGGAGCATTACCTGGGTTTGTAGTAGTGGGGGACTTCAACGGCGACGGCAAGCCTGATTTGGCGATCACCAGCCACTTATTCAATATTTCGACCAACATCTCGGTAATTCTGGGAAAAGGTGATGGCACCTTCCAGAGGCCCGTCAACTTTGACACGGGTGGGAATCCTTTCTTCGTGGCAGTGGGCGACTTCAATGGGGACGGTAAGCCCGACCTTGCGGTGCTTAACACCAGCGGCGTCACGGTGCTGCTGAACACCTGCGCCTCCGCGGGCATTCACCTCGGCGTCGCGCGCACCAACACGGGCCTCACCCTTTCCTGGCCGCTCCCGTACGCTGATTTCGTTCTCGAATCCACGACGAGCGTTGGCTCGACGAACTGGCAACGCGCCGTCGAAGCGCCGACGACCAACAATGCTCGCTTCGAGATCACGGCGCCGTTCAATCAGCAACAACGCTTCTTCCGCTTGCGCAAGCCGTAATCCGTTGAGTTCCGACCCGCCGCGGCGAATTTCAAACCGTCCTTACCGAGTGGCGTTTCAGTCGAGCGCCCGCGCCAGGAAATCTGCAATGTGCAGCACCTCGATGTTTGCGCCCGCCTTTTTCAAACCCGCTCGAATTTGCAGAATGCAACCCGGATTGGTCGTGACGACGATCTGCGCTCCGGTTGTCAAAATGTTTTCAACCTTTCGTCGTTTCAGTCGTTCGGCCATTTCCGGTTCGGTCAGATTGTAACTGCCCGCGCTGCCACAGCAGACATCGGATTCCGACAGTTCGACAAAATTATCTCCCGCGACGGCTTTCACCAGGTCGCGAGGCTGTTTGGTGACGCGCTGCGGATGCGCGAGGTGACAGGCGTCGTGATAGGTAATGCGGAGTGCGGACTGCGGAGTGGGGAGTGCGGAGTCCTTCCCAACTCGGAACGCGGAACTCGGAACTCGGAATTGCGTTTCCGTCAGCCACTCGGTCAGGTCTTTGACCTTCGCACTGAATCGCCTTCCGCGCTCGGCCCACGCCGGGTCGTCGCGCAGCAATTGGCCATACTCCTTGAGCGTGGACCCGCAACCGGCGGCGTTGATGATGATGGCGTCCAGATCGTGCCGCTCGAAGACTTCAACGTTGCGCCGTGCGCAGTCGCGGGCGCATGCGAGATTGCCGCCGTGGGCGTAAAGCGCGCCGCAACAGACTTGTGCCCGCGGCGTCACCACCTTCCAGCCGGCGCGATTGAGCAAGCGAACGCTGTTGGCGTTGGTTTCGCCGAACAGCACGCTCATGACGCACCCGCTGACAAAGCCGACCCGGCCGCGACTGGACGCTGGTGCCGGCGAAACCTCGGGCAACTCAACTTGTGTTGCATCGTCGGGAACAAGGGACAAAGCATCCCGCGCGAATCGCGGCAGCAGTTTCTCCGCCCGCAACGCGCGCAGAACTTTCACCGGCAACAGCGCCAGCTTCATTCGCCGTGGAAACGGAAAGACTTTTTCAATCGCCACGCGCCGCAGAAAGTTTTGGAAGGTCGAACGCCGATAATGTTTTTCAATATGGTCGCGCGTGTGCTCGAGCAGTTCGCCGTATGGCACGCCGCTGGGGCAAACCGCTTCGCAGGCGCGGCAACCAAGACAGAGATCGATATGCCGCACAGCGGTGTCGCCCAGCGGCAGCCGTCCGTCCTGGACAGCGCGCATGAGGTAAATGCGTCCGCGGGGCGAATCATTTTCGTTGCCGGTCTCCAGATAAGTCGGGCAGGACGCCAGACACAGTCCGCAATGGATGCAGGCGAGCGATTGGTCATAATCCAGGAAGCGTTCGACCGGGTCGCGGGTGCGGGGCGGCGGGCGGACGGCGGATTCGGAGGCGTTCACGGCGGCAGCTCCGGCAAAATGTGTTTTGGATCAAAGGCGGCCTTCACCCGCCGGGTCAATTCGATTGGCCGCCCGTTTTTCGGCGGAATCGCTTCGCCGCGCCAGTAGATCACGCCGTTGCCGGCGCGGGCGACGAAAGGAGCGTTGGGCAGACCTCGGATGGTTTCGATGAGGAAAGACGGCAATACTGAAACTCGATGCGGCGAAGGGAGTTCGCCGCTCCGAAAATCTTTTTCATAATCGAGGCTCGCCGGTTCCTTGAATCCGAGTTCAGCCGCGCAGCCCAGTTGCCATTCTACTTCCTCGCGCGTGCCCGCGAAGCCGAGGACGAGGGAGAAAGCCGGGAGTCGCTGGGGGAGATGCAAGCGCAGGTTGTGGAGGTCCAGCACAACCGGCGTCACATTCGCCGCGACCACACCCTCGAGTAACATTCCGGCGTTTTCCAATGACTCACAGTACGCCTGAACAAACTGTTCGACCTCTGGGACCGGCTGGAGCTTGAACGTCGCCTCAACAATCACTCCCAAACTGCCGCGGCTGCCGACAAACAATTTGCTGAGGTCGTAGCCCGCAACGTTTTTCACCACTTTGCCGCCGGATTTGATGAGGCGTCCGTCCGTCAGGGCGACCTTGATGCCGATCAGGTAATCGCGAACCGTGCCGCACCCGAATCGTCGCGGCCCGCTGGCGTTGGTTGCGAGCAGCGCTCCAATGGTGAGGCTGTCGGGCCGCGGCGGGTCGATGGGAAGCCACTGGCCGCGCTGCGCGAGTTGCGCCTGCAACGTCGCCAGCGTGACGCCCGCTTCCACCGTGACAGTCAGATCCTCCGGCGAGTGTTCCACCACGCGGTCAAGCGCGCACACATTGATCGCGCCGACCTTTTCGCCGCGCGCGCTGGCGTCCGCCAGGACCTTCCTCAAATCGTCCAGATTGGTTGGTTGAATCGTCATCGCTGAAGCGCTGTCGCGGCTTTGAACCACAGGGAACGAAAGAGGCCCGGAAAACGTGGGAGACAGGTGGCCGGAAACGGCGATGTCCAGAGTCCGCTGCCGAACGCCGAAGGGACGCGGACCGGCGATTCCAAGCGCCGGTCAGTCGGTTGATGCCCCGTAGAGGGAGGGAACCACCGGCGATGCGCCGTCCGCAGCCTTTCCGTTGGTCAAAAGTCCGAGGCGGCTCAGTCATTCATCCCCAGGTGGATTGGCTCACTGGGTTCCTCGCCGGAGAATTCCTGATGCGCTTTTCTCAACGCCTTGACCTTGGCTGGACTTGGCTCGTCAGCGAGCAGTCCCTCCAGTCCGAGATGGCCCAGCGCATTCACGAATTTGCTAAAGCTTGACGTCTTGCACGCATAACCGTCGGCCCGCAAGCTGTAGCCGCTCAGGATGTCCTCCACTTCCCAGGAGGCGGTGATGATGATCACCGGCAAATCCTGTGTGCGGGTGTCAGCGCGAATACGTCGCAACACCTGAAAGCCGTGCATCCGCGGCAGCCTTAAGTCGAGCAATACCACGGCCGGCAGGTCGCTCGGGTCCCGCCCGCAGCACGGGCCGGTGGCGAACAGAAAGTCCAGCGCCGCCACTCCGTCACGCACCACTTCCACATCATTCCAGATCTGATTCTTCCTCAAGGCGCGCACGATGAGGAGTTCATCATCAGGATTGTCTTCGACCAGCAGGATGAATTTGCGGTTCATATTTTTTTCAGGTTGAGTTCTGACCGACCAGCGACGCCGCAGATCATCCTCACCGGCGCGATGAGTTCGAAGTGTGGCGCAAACAAACGGCGCTTGGCGACTGCGCGAGCGTTGACCCAACAGCCCGGATCGGCGATGCCCGCGACCTTCGTGTCAGCGGCGGCACCTTGCCGAATCCGCTGGGCAGTATAGTTCATAAACGTGATTAAGCAACGTGATTAACCCACTCGAACGGCAGCATCACGCGAACGAGTCGGAGGTGGACCCGCACCGGTTGTCTGCGACATTTCGACGATTTCGAACCAGTATCTGCCCAAGGACTTTGTGACGTTCACGAGCGTTTCAAATGTCACCGGCTTGACCAGATACATGTCCGCCCCCAGGTTGCGCGCGCGCCAAAAATCTTCGTCGGTCTTGGACACCGTCAGCACGACAACGGGGATATTTCGTAATTCGGCGTCGGCTTTGATTTCCGCCAGTGCTTCACGGCCATCTTTGCGCGGCATGTTCAGGTCCAGGAGAATCAGGCCGGGGCGCGGCGCGTCGGACGCTCTGGAGTATTTGCCGCGCCGATACAGGTAATCCATCAGCTCCACGCCGTTTTGCACGAAGCGCAAGTCGTTGTGCAGGTGGGCCTTTTCGACCGCCGCCTTCACGAGCAGGCAGTCTGTCGCCTCATCATCAGCCATCAGTATTGTGATCGGCTTTCCATGCTTCTTTCTCATAAGCGGGTCCTGTAACGTTCGGTGCTTTAAAGGCTGGAGTGCCGCAGCGAACTCCTGCGCCCGCCGGTTCATGCGGTTTTCGCATGCGCGCCGTATTACCGGCAACAATTCGGCCGGCGAAGCAAATCTCGAAACAAAATCATCAACCCCTACGGCCAGGAGCGCCTCGCGGTCGATGGCTTCTTCCCACAAACTCCGCGCAACAACCACCGTGTCCGGCAGGGCCTTCTTCAGCCGCGCAATCATGGCTGGCCCGCCGCATCCGCCAACCGAAAGGTCAAACAGGATGACCGCGGGCTGCAGAGCCTTTGCCAGGACCAGCGCTTCCTCGCCGCGAACGGCCGTCCCTACAATAACGGTTTCCGGGTGGCATTGCCTCTGGAAAAAGAAGGTTTCAACTCGCAAAAAGCTCGGGTTGCCTTCCACGATCAATATCGAGATCGGGTTCATCTGAACTCGCGCTGACTGGTGCTTTTTGGCCGCTGTGAGCGCCTGCATCGCATTCCTCAATCCGCCGTCGTGTGATGGTCCCAAGAGGAAGGCTGACGCTGGGCATACATGAGCGTCCTTTTACGCTTTTCCGGATGGAGACGCCACTCGCGCGCCTGCGTATTCTGGCTACGAAATTGTACGTAGTCGGTGCTACGCAACGTCCGAGCCGCATAATTCCTGTCTGCCGCACGGCACGCACCCGGATGCTCAAGCGAGTAGGTCCTGCAAGCCTCGCGTGAGATGCAACATTCCCGGAGAACGGCAGAGACTTGTCCTTCCAGGAATGCTTCCGCCCGCCGGTGTTCCCTCACGTCGATCATCACACCAAACAGCGCCTTCGGCCACTCGTCCACCACGACGCCTGGAATTTCCTGGCTCAGACAGCGACGGACGAGTTCGACATCGTTGTCATCGTCTTCGAGAACCGGAATTCTCAGAGCATCTTTCATTGGCCGACTTGTCTCCCGGGCCGTCGCTTGCTTCGTTACTCCAACACGGAGTCTAATCCTGCCCGCGTGGTGGGGCAAAAGCAAGCAGGACATAGATGGGAGTAGTGGTACAGATGATTAAAGTTTTCCAATGGCTTTGTTGACCGCGTATTGCGCCTTGTTGAATTCGGTTACGGCCTTTAAATAGTCCAGCCGGGCGCGGGTAAGGTCCTGCTCGGCTTGTATGGTTTCGAGGACAACACCGACGGCGTACTCCTTCCGCGTCCGCGCCAGCCTCAATGCTTCTTCTGCGGCGGTGAGCGCCCGTTTGGCGGTGTCGATCTGGTCGGCTGAGGATTGCAGCCGGGCGAAGGCTTCGACGACCTGACGGCTGATTTCATCCCGCAATTTTTCCTCAGTCAACCTGGTTCCTTGCAGACGAGATTCGGCCGCCCGCTTCCGGCTTAGGTCAAACGTCATTGTTCTTCCCGCCACCCAGCCCGCCGACGACCGCCTGCGCGCCAAGCGAAGGGACCAGCGGCCCATAAACGGCGCCGTTCTTCGCATCATTCGCAGCGGCCACCAGGGAGTGGATTTGCCTGAGTTCCGGACGTGATACATGCGCTTCACGAACCAACGCGTCCAGTGTCCTGTTCGTCGTCACGAGTGAAAGCGGCACGAGCCTCGCGTCGCTGGCGGCCAGTTCCACGACCGGATCGAGGTGGAGTGTCTGCGCCAGTCGGGCTGCGACAACGCGTTGCAGTTCTGCGGCCTGCCGGAGGGCGAGTTGATCCCGCTGCGTCTGCACGCGGACACGAAGCTGATCGCCTTTGAACGCGATGCCGGCTTCGACGGCGCGTTCCACTTGCGTCTCGTAATCGCTGGAAATTCTAACGGCCTCCGTCGCCACGTCCACAGACGCGTGGGCGAAAGCCAGTTCAAAGTATCCCTGTGCCGCTGCCAGTGTGGCATCCTGTCGCTGCGCGTCGAGCGCATGGTCAGCGGCTTTGACCAGTTGTTTCGCCGCGAGTGATTTGTAAATCGCATCGCCGAGGTCCACCTGGGCCGTGACCGCGCCGCCTACGGTGTAGGATTGTTTATCGGCGTCAAAGATTGAGCCGTCCACTGCCTGAATCCGATTTTCGTGCCGCCGATACACGGCTCCGGGCGCAAGCCAGGGGAAGAACTGAGCGACCGCGCTTGCGTGATTGGCCTCGGCTTCAGCCAGTCGTTCGCGCGCGATCTGGATGTCAAGATTCTGCGCGCCGGCCAGACGCAACGCGGTCGGCAAATCAATTGGATAAGTTCCGGTCGTAGGCTGCGCCCCGGCATGAAATCCCAAACCCCAAAGTCCAAACCCCAGAGAAACCCCCAGCACAAAACGACAAAAACCAAAACGACATCGCGCGCTCAAGGTTCTTGTCGTTGGCACAGTGGCACTTCTCTGGAGTTTGGAGCTTGTGCTGTGGTGGTTCATTTCGAGATCGGCTCCGCCACTCTCACCACTTGCCCGTCATTGATCGTCTGTTTACCAACCAGAATCACCGGCTCACCCGACCCCAAGCCCTCGAGAATTTCGACGGAACTGCCGTCGTTGAATCCGGTTTTTACCGGGACCTTTTTGGCCTTGCCGTCCACAACCGCGAACACGGAATTTCTGATTTTTTCAACGACCAGAGCTTCGACGGGGATCAGCAGCGCATCGTTCTTTTGTTCCGCCACGATCCTGACGGTCGCGAACATGCCCGGTCGAAGTTCGCCCTTCGGATTGGGAATTTCGATTTCGCTCAACATGGTCTTGGTGGTCTCGTCCAACGCGTAGGCAAATCGCGCCACCTCGCCTTCAAAGACGCGGTTGGGCAGTTCATCCACCGTGACCTTGACCGGCAGACCGCTTCTGATGAACGGCACTTCCGGTTCGGGGACTGCGACCTGGACACGCACTCGGGTGAAATCCATCAGGGTCATCAGAGCCGCGTTCTGCGCCGCGCTGCCGGAGGTCGCGGCCGGGATGAAGGCGCCCGGGTCCACCAATCGCCGGGTCACCTTGCCGGAAAACGGCGCTGTGATTCTGGCAAAACCGAGCAGTGTCTCCGTCCGTTCCAGGTTCGCCTTCGCAACGTCAAGTTTCCCCTTCGCATTGTCCACGGTTTGCGGCACGACCAGGTCAGATGCCTTCTTTTGCGCCTCACTCACGCGTTTGTAATCAATCTCCGCGACTTCGACTTCGGCTTTGTATTTGGACAAGTCGGCCAGCAGTTCGGGAACTTCGATCTCGGCCAACAACGTGCCCGCTTTGACTTCGTCGCCTTTATCGACGGGGATGGTTTTCAAATAGCCTGCGACCTTGGCGTAAAGCGTTGCCTGCTGATACGCCTTGATTTCCGCCGGCAATGTAATGCTGCGCGTGATTTCACCGATGTGCGGGCGGACCACCTGGACATTGACCTGGGCCGATGACGATACGTTTGCCGGTCTCGCGCTGGAGCTGGAACGATCGCAACCGCACAGGAGCGTCAGCGTCAAAGTCCCGAACGCGACAGTGCCAAAAGGAAAATAACTATCTTGCATAAGAGCTCATCCGGTAAACAGGTTCACTTTCTATCGCCCTTCAGCCACAGACACAAGACGGGAACAACGAACGGCACCAGCAGCGTCGCCGTCACAACCCTGGGATTGCCCGCTAAAGACGCGAACGGACGCTAAAATTTTTCCGATTAGAACTCTTCACGCAATGCGCGCCCATTTCCGAGGGAGCTGTGATCCAGGTCTGAAAAGAGGTGTTTCATTTTCTTTTTGCAGTTCGCGTGTTTGGCGTGTTTAGCGGGCGCTTCTTGTGTTCACGATTCGTTCCCATTCCAGGTTTGGGTAATGACCGAAGTTCACGAGCAAGCCGAGTTGGTGGCCGGTCGCGTTCAAATAATTGAGGACTTGAGCGCGATGTTCGTCGGCCAGCGCAGAAACGGCTTTGAGTTCGACGATGATTTTGCCAAAACAAATGAAATCGGGTTGATAAGTTTGTCGCAACGTTCGACCGCGGTAACTCAGGGTCAGTTGCGGCTTCGGAACGGCCGGAATCTTCAAGTGTTCGAACTCGATTTCCATGCACTCCTGATAAACCGGCTCAAGGAATCCGCAGCCCTTGTCCTTGTAAACCGCGAAGCATCCTCCAATGATCGCGTAGCATTCCGCTTTGAACAGCAAATCGTTGACTTTGTTTTTCATTTCGCGTGTTTGGCGTGTTTAGCGGGCAATCCTCACATCTTCGTTTTGGGAAAGTGCGCCAACTCGCCCATGGGATTGCCCGCTAAAGACGCGAACGGACGCTAAATATTTTGAATTGGAACTCTTCGCCGGTTTTTCGCTACTGACAAGCCGGTGGTGCATTTTGTTTTTTCAATTCGCGTGTTTGGCGTGTTTAGCGGGCGCTTCTCGCTGGTGAAACATAATGGCCGCTGAGCGGATCGTCCGGGTCGAGCGAGCGGGACTTCGTGCTGGCCCGCGCTCGCACGAGTGCGAACACCGACGGCAACACGAGCAACGTCGCCATCGTCGCCGCAGCCAGACCGCCGATCACCGCGCGACCCAGCGGCGCGGTCTGCTCGCCGCTTTCACCGAGGCCCAACGCCATCGGCAACATGCCGGCCATCATCGCGAGGCTGGTCATGAGAATCGGGCGCAAACGGCTGCGCGCGCCGTCCACGGCTGCTTCGGCGGCAGATAGCGGGACAGGCGTCTCGCCTGCGCCAGCCACCGAAGGCGTCGGTGCAGCCAGGCTGGAAGCCTGTCCCATTCTGGCGCGCTCGGCGAATGTCACCAGCAGAATTGCGTTCGCTACCGCCACGCCGATGGCCATGATCGCACCCATGAACGACTGGAGATTCGCCGTCGTGCCCGTGATCCAAAGCATCAGCACGACGCCCGCGATGACCGCAGGAACCGTCGAGACCACGATGAACGAAAGCTGGAACGATTGAAAGTTCGCCGCCAGCAACAGGAAGATGACCACGACCGCCAGCAACAAACCATTTTCCAGGCCGTCGAGCATCTGGCGCATTGGCGCGATTTGCCCGCGCACAGCAACGCCGACCCTGGGCGGCGGATCGCCCGCATGCTTGGCTGCCTGCTCGACTTTGTTCGCCACCGACCGCCGTGGCGCTGGAGACATTCGCCACGTTGCGCAGCAGCACCGATTTGCCGTCGCGCAGCGCCACGGGAATGTTCTTCACCTCCTCCATCGAGTTCATTTGCGGCTGCGGAATCTGCACCTGGATTTGATACGCGACGCCGCTGTTCGGGTCGGCCCAATAGACCGGCGTGGTAAACCGGCTGGAGGAGGTCGCGGCCACCAGCGAGCGAGAGACGTCCACGGTCTTCACGCCCATCAAGCCGGCGCGCTCGCGGTTCAGCGCCACGTCCACCGTCGGGTAATCCAGCGACTGGCCGAACTGAATGTCGCGGAGTGAAGGGATTCTCTCCAGGTTCTCCCGCAGTTTCTCCGCGAACTCCCGGTTGGCGGGCAGATTCGGCCCGCTTACCGCCACTTCGACGGGCGTTGGCGAGCCAAAGCTCATCACGCGGCTCACGATGTCGCTCGGCTCGAATGAGAACCTCACCTCGGGCAATTCTTTTCCGAGCCGCGCCCGCAATCGCTCCTTCAAATCCTCGATGGCCAAATGCGCGCCACGCTTCAACTGCACTTGCAGGACGCCTTCCTCCGAACCGCCGTTCCATTGATAGACCAGATTCACCGGATAGCTCGGCGCGTGCACGCCGATGAAGCCGAGGGACAGTGCCACGTTATCGGCGCCTGCTTCCTGCTTTATGATGTCGAGCACTTGCAACGCGAGCGCCTCAGTGCGGTCCACCCGCGTACCGCTCGGTGCGCGCAGGCGCACTTGAAGCTGGCCGGCCTCAACCTTCGGAAAAATCTCCGTGCCGATCCGGTCGCCGATGAATTTGATCACCAGCACTGCCGAGGCCAGATACGCGCCTGCGACAAGCCAACGGGCGGAAACAATCTTGCGCGCAGCCCCGGCGTAGAACTCCTGAAAACGCTGGAACTCGGAAGAGGTTTTCTTCGCGGTTCCAATTTCGTCCTCTCGATCTGCGCGGTTCGTCCACGTCGAAAGCACCGGCACCAGCGAGCTGGCCAGCACATACGAGGCGACCATCGAGAAACCGACCGCCAGCGACAGCGGCACGAACAGCGCCCTGGCCGCGCCTTCCATGAAAAACGACGGGATGAAAACCGCCAGCACGCACAGCATGGCGATGAGCAACGGCAACGCGACTTCACGGCCCGAGTCCGCGACGGCGCGCGCGATTGAAAGTGGGACAGGCATCTTGCCTGTCTGGTTCGCACTGGTGCGTTCCCTGGACAGGCTGGAAGCCCGTCCCACTTTTGCGCGCGCCATGTGCGTGTGAATGTTTTCGATGGCGACGGTGGACATGTCCACGAGGATGCCGACCGCGAGCGCGAGTCCGCCCAGCGTCATGAGATTGATCGTCTGACCGGTCAGCCACAGCCCGAACACCGCCGCCAGCAGCGAGAGCGGAATGTTGATGACAACGATCAGCGCACTCCGCCAGTCGCGCAAAAACAGCAGCACCATCAACCCGCTCAGCACCGCGCCCAGCGCGCCTTCGAGCGTCAGGCCGTTGATGGCGCGCGTGACGTATGGCGATTGATCAAACTCATAGCTGACCTTCACGTCGTCTGGCAACACGCTCTGGAATTTTGGCAGGTTGTTTTTGACGAGATTGACGACAGCCAGCGTCGAGGCGTCGGCTCGCTTGGTGACGGGGATATAGACCGTGCGGCGGCCATTCACCAGCGCGTAGCACGTCACGATGTCGGAGGCGTCCTGCACGTCGGCCACGTCGCGCACGAACACGGCGGGAAAAGTCCCGGCCCG
Organism: Verrucomicrobiota bacterium; assembly: GCA_003219345.1. Taxonomy (GTDB): domain Bacteria; phylum Verrucomicrobiota; class Verrucomicrobiia; order Limisphaerales; family AV2; genus AV2. Next base: position 12,276 of record QHOP01000273.1, on the reverse strand, counting down.
AATCGGGACGACTTCGAGGTCTTTGATGTTCTTCACCACAGAGTTGAGTGGCACCATCGGGTATTTGTCGCCGAGCATCACGTTGCCGGAGGGGCTGATTGTGTTGGCGGCGGCGATGGCGTTGACGACGTCGTCGGGCGAGAGGTTNNNNAGAGCTGCGTCCTGCAACTGGCCGACCGTGCGCGTTTCGCTGGAGAAAACCAGATTGCCCACCGGCACGCTCCCCGCGTCGAAGCGCATGATGAACGGCGGCACCGTGCCCGGCGGCATGAAGGCGCGCGCGCGGTTGACGTAGGCGACGGTTTCGGACATCGCCTGCGCCATGTCGGTGCCGGGATAGAATTGCAGCTTGATGATCGCCGCGCCCTGAATGGATTTCGATTCGACGTGCTCGATGCCGGTGATGTAAAGGAAGTGGTATTCGTAGTAATAAGTGAGATAGCCTTCCATCTGCGCCGGGTCCATGCCACCGTATGGTTGCGCGACGTAGATCGTCGGAATGCCGAGCGGCGGGAAGATGTCCCGCGCCATGCGTTGGAGGGCGAGTCCCGCGCCGAGCACGACCGCGATGACGAGCACCACGACCGTCAGGGGCCGGCGCATGGCGGGCTGGACGAGGTTCATTAGAATTGGAACGCTTTGAATCTCTCCACCGCTTCAAAACGAACCGCGGCAAAACTACTTGCCGCCAAAAGTGAAGTCATCAAATAAAGTGACGCTGTCTGCCTTGGTCCAGACGCCAACCATGCCCGCGTCGGTGAAAGTGTTGTGTTTATGGTTGACGATTCAAGGCTGCGCCTTTCCGATGGTTGTTTTGGTTGCTTTTAATGCGGTTCGCACCGCGTTGGCCAGTTCCCGCGCCGGGCCGCGTCCCCAATAGTGGAGGAAGATCATCCGGGGAGATTCGCCGACCATGTGGTGATGGATCGCGACGATGTTAATGCGGGCTTTGCGCAGCGACTTCAACACGCTTTGCAACTCGTCTTCGTGAACAACGAAGTCGCCGTCCACGAGCGCATTGTCGTCCGTGCCGGCGAACGCGGCCCAGGTGTTGACGCCCATTTCTTTGCCGACGTCGCAGCCACATTCCATCTTCCCTTGGCGGCCAAAGACGGCTTTGAACATGCCGTGGTTCGACTGGCCTTTGACGCCGAAAACATCTTCGAGCGGTTTGGCCGTGATGGAATTGTCGGAAGGTATTAAACCACCAAACGATTTGGCCGGTTGCGGATTCGCGGCGCGGATCTCTTTGACCTTGTCGAGCGCCGCGCGCACGCCGGTCGCGAGTTGCTGCACGCTGCCCTCACCGCCGATGTGCATGAAATAGACCTTCGGCTCGTCGAAGAAGAAATGGTTGTGCAACGCCGTGACTTCCAGCCCCGCGTCGAGCGCCACGCTCATCACCGGATTCACTTCGTCTTGAAACAACACGAGGTCGCCCATCACCATCGCTTCGGCGGTTTTGCCGGGCATGAACGCGGCCCAGGAGGTGAGGCCCATGAACGACGGCATCGCCCATTCATCCACAGCGACTTTCACGTCAGCGCGCGGCGCCGAGACCTTAAAGACATTTTCCTGTTCATTGAACGCGCCCTTCAGTCCGGTGAGCCGCTCGATCTTGGCGCTGTCGGGCTTGTCCGCCGCAATAAGGCCACTGACCCCGCCTGTGAGAGAAACAATGATGCGGGCGAGGGTAATTGGAACAACGAAGCGCGGTTTTGTTTTCATATCATTTCTACCGTTCGGAAGTGCCTTGAAATACATCTTACATTCGTGTATGGCAGTCAACATGAATCTTCCGAAGGCCTGGCTGCTCCTGCTCTATGGGCTGCCAACGAAGCACAGCGCCGAACGCGTGAGCCTCTGGCGCAAACTCAGAAAATTCGGCGCACTGCAACTCAAGACTTCCGCCTACGTGCTGCCGGACGAGCCGGTGCACTTCGAGCGATTTCAATGGCTGGCCAAACAGGTGCGCGACGACGGCGGCGACGCCGCGCTGATCCGCGTGAAGGAAATCGAAGGCCTGTCGAACCAGCAAATCGCCCAGATGTTCAACGAAGCGCGAGCGCGGGACTACGCGGACTTGGGTCGGGCTGCGACGGCCTTCATCAAGAAGAGAAAAGGAAAAAGAAAAGATTCATCTAACGACGAACTAGAAAAGTTCCAGCAGCGGTTCAACGAAATCCGGGAAATTGATTACTTCGATTGTCCCGCGGCGCACGACGCGCAAATTCTGTTGAAACGCGCGGCGGGACTGTTCCCGACAAGCTCACAACCCAGCCCGAAACTCGACGCCAAGAAATTTGTGGGAAAGACCTGGCTCACACGTCCGCGACCCGAAATTGACCGTGTCGGTTCGGCCTGGCTGATTCGTAAATTCATCGACGCAAAGGCGCGCTTTGTATTCGCCACAAATCCGGCGGCTCATCCCGAGGTCGTGCCGTACGACATGCTCGACGTCGAGTTCACACACCAGGGCGAGGACTGCACGTATGAAACCTTGCTGAGACGCTTCGGCCTACGCGACCGCGCGGCCCAACAGATTGGAGAGATGATTCACGACGCCGACCTCGAAGACGGCAAATTTAAACGCGCCGAAGGGTTTGGCCTCGACCGCGTGTTCAAAGGCTGGGCCAAGCTTAATTTGAGCGATGTAGAAATTCTCGCCAAAGGCTTCGACTGTTTCGAGGCGCTCTACAATTGGTTGCGAAAGTGATCATGAGTCTTCAAACAACAACATCAACAAAGGAGAACCTTTGAATTCGTGGTTCGTTTATGGAGTTGGCTTTCCGTCAGCCAGTGCCGGCGATCCACAAGGTCCGCCCGCAGAAACGCCAGCAACACGTAGCCACTGCCGAACAACACCGAACATCGGTGATTTCACTCCGGCCACCTCGCATCCGGGTCAAAGTTGATGATGGACTGAGGAGGAGCCTGTGGGATTTGCGGCCGGAGGTAGGGCTTTTCCGCGGCTTTGTGACAGGCGTAGCAGCCTTCGATCGTTTGCCGATAAGCGCCAGTGAACTTTTCGACATTCTTGCTTTCGATGCTGTTGGCGATCTCGCTGAGAAATGTGTTGTCGATGGCGTCGAGAATCCCTTTCAACTCAAGATCGCCGGCGCGGGTCTTGCGCACGGGGATAATCCGCACCGCCCAGTTCAAATGCGACCGCGTTTCATCAAGATAAAATTTCGCCAGCGGCCAGTTCTTTTTCTCTCCGGCAAACCAGAGGTTCGCAAAATGGTATCCCTCGTCCGCCATCGCGTGAGATTGGTCCGGCACTTTCCCTTTCAGTTGGTCAATTTCAGCCCGCAACGCGGCGATTGGGTTCGTCGGGTCAGACGTTTTTGAGGGCGGGGATGCCGGTTGCGGTTGCGCAACAGATGGAAGCCGCAACACAACGACGCCGGCGCCGAGCAGGAGGCACAACGCCAGGAACGTTAAGAACTGACGCGTTCGTTTCACAGGGGATGACTTGGTGACGCTATTACTCATTATCTTCCTTTCTCAGCCTCAGCTACAACTAGAGTTCAGGGATTTGCGCGCGAACCAGCACGAGCACTTTTTCTCCCTCCGCAGTGAGCCGGCAGTCACGGCGCGCCCGCTTGCCCGCCGCGACGGTCCGCTTTGCTCTTCAGCCAGCCCCAGTCGCTCCATCCCTTGGAGCAACGGGTACAGCGTGCCCGGGCTGATTGCATAGCCGTCCCGTCGCAGTTCAGTGAGCATCCAGTGCCCGTGAAGCGGTTCCTCGCTCGCATGGTTCAAGATATGAACCTTCCAAAAGCCCAACAGAATTTCGCGCCTGACAGATTTCATGTTATCGCCCCGGGTTACGACAGCCGATGTCGGTCATCGTAATAGCGCGCATTCCTTAGTCAACTGTTTCACCTGCCGGGGACGCCTGGCTGTGCGCAGGTGGCTAAGACGGATCAGGAGACTGTCGGTTATTGGGTGGTTGAAGAACTCCGCCACCCTGGCGTTGCGCACTGCGACACATTAACTGACGCTCGTTGGTTCTTTTTTTGCACGCTGGCCATTTTGCGGACGAGTCAGAAGCCTGTGCGGCTCGGTGCTGGCGCAGAAAAATGTCACGAAGTCGTTACTGAGGCGGCCATTGACAGCGGCAGGAGTCCTGCTTACTTAGGCAGGGGCGACTGCCACAACCCGCGCAGTCGTTCCGGGAGAATCCACAGGCATCACCGTCAATACCGCGAACCGATTGTTGAGTTGCTATGAAAACGGGCTACCTGATTGACATGGACGGCGTCATCTACCGGGAGAACCAGTTGATTCCTGGCGCAGCGGATTTCGTCCAGGCCATGAACGCCACCGGCACGCCGTTTCTTTTCCTCACCAATAACTCGGCACCGACACCGGAAGACCTCGCCGTGCGGTTGAATCATCTCGGCATTCACGGCCTGTCCGCGCGTCATTTCTACACCTCAGCGCTCAACACGGCGGATTTTCTCGGTGAAACTGATCCCGGCTGCACAGTCTTCGTCATCGGCGAAGGCGGACTCCTCGCCGCGCTTCATGAACGCAAGATCGCCAACGACGCCATCCGGCCCCACTACGTCGTCGTGGGTGAAGGCGCGACGACGATGGAAAAGCTCGGCAAGGCCCATGAGTGCATCGAACACGGCGCCCGCCTCCTGGCGACCAATCCAGATAATTGGTGCCCCGTGTCACGCGAAAAAACCCGTCCCGGCGCCGGCGCCACAGCGGCCTTTCTGGAAGCGAGCACCGGTCGGCGCGCGTACTACCTCGGCAAGCCGAACGGTTACATGTTCCACCGCGCCCGGCGCAAGCTGGCTGAACTGGCGCTGGGTGAGCCGGAGCTGGCGGTGATGATTGGGGACACAATGGAAACCGACATCCGCGGCGCGGTTGAGGCGGGAATGCATTCCTTCCTGGTATTGAGCGGCTCAACGCAGCTCGAAGACCTTGGCGACTACGTCTATCAACCCACGCGCATTCTGCAAAGCGTCGCGGACCTCACTGAAGAGGTCAGGACCGGCAAGGCCTCCGATCGCCTCACCAGCCCTGTGTTCGCGGACAACGCCGCGCACGGCGGCAGGTTCGGCCACCGTCATCAGACGGACATTTTTGCATTCCACAAGCCGCGACCTCGACCTGCCATGACCAAGTAGTCGGGGTTAATTCGGCTTCGAGCTCGCTGGTGCAGGCTTGGGCGCCGGGTAGGGTGGATTCGTGTAAGCCTCCGGAGCGGTTTCCTTGAGATTCGGATGGACCTCTGCGTTCACTTCGCCAAGCGCCCATTTGATGCCGCCAACAAGGATGTTCTGGAAGACGGGATTGGTCCACACGTCCTCCCGATGGCCCATCGCGGTGTACCACACGCGTCCCCTGCCTTCCTTGCGCGCCCAGGTCGTGGGATAAGGTGGACGGTCGTACTCCGCGCCCTTCATTGCGGGCGCATCAATCACGGTCAGTACGTGGATGTCCGGCGTGAAGTCTTTGAGCGAATACCATTCCTCCTGGAAAGCGAACTCGCTTCCAACTTTCTCGAAGCAGGGGAACTTAGGATCGGTTACCGTGTTTCTGGCGACCTGTTGTGCGCCGTGCTTGATGAACTCGCCGCCGAGAAAGCGCACGTAGGCGTCCGCCTTGCTACCGTGGTTCAGGTAACGGGCCAGGCCCTTTTTCTCCTCGTTGCTCGTGTGAAACGTGTCGCTGGCCGCGTGCGTGCCGATAAAGCCTTTGCCGCCGCGCACGTACTCGAACAACGCCTGCTTGCCCTCCGGCGTCATGGGCGGCTGCTTGTCCGTGCCCGGGGAGCACAGGTCGCCCGTGGTGTAGAAGAACACCGCGTCAAATTGCGCGAGGTAATCCTTGCCGAACTTCGAGCCGTCCTTGGAGAACGAGAACTCCCAATCGTTCTTTTCGCCGAGCTTCTGGAGCACTTTCTCGGCGTAGCTCGGCTGACCGTCCTTCCACGAAATGACGGAGTGTTCGAAACCGCTCGATTTTGTGAAAAACAAAATCTTCTTCGACGCGGCGGGCGCCGTGAAGGCGGATGCCAGGACGAGGGAGAAGACGGAGATGGAAACGACCACTTTCTTCATCATACCCGCAAGCATACTGCGCATCGCCGCCGTGAAAAGAAGATTCCGTCCCTACTATAACCTGGAGCACGCCCGATCGGCCCGCACTCCGCACGCGCTCAGCCCGCCGCCATCGCCTTCCCCGCAATCCAGCCGGTGGTCCAGGCGGCCTGGAAATTGAACCCGCCGGTGAGGCCGTCAACGTCGAGCAGTTCACCGGCGAAATAGAGGCCAGGGCAAATCCGGCTTTCCATGGTCTTGAAATTCACCTCGCCCAAACGCACGCCGCCGCACGTGACGAATTCTTCCTTGTTCAGGCTCTTGCCGGTGACCTGGAATTGGGTGCGAATCAATTGCTGAACCAGACGGTGTTGGGCGGCGCCTGAAAGCGCCGCCCATCGTGTGTCGCGCGAGATTCCCGCAGCCAGGACGAGTTGTTTCCACAAGCGCGCCGGCAACGGCGAAATCGGCGCGTTGACAATGAACCGCGCGGGTTGCGTTTGACGTCGCAGATGAAGCTCGGCGGAAATCGCCTCCGCACCGAGTTGCGGCACCCAGTTCAGATAAAGGGAGAGCCGGTAATTCAATTCATGCAAAGACCGCGCGCCCCACGCCGAAAGCCGCAGAATCACCGGTCCGCTCAAGCCCCAGTGCGTCACCAGCAACGCGCCACGTTCGCGCAACCGCGCGCCCGGCACCGACGCTTCGACCGGCTCAACGGTAATCCCGGCCAACTCGCCAAGCCACGGCGTCGCAATGTGAAACGTGAACAGCGACGGCACGGGCGGTTCCAGCGTGTGGCCGAGCGAGACGGCCAATTGCCCTGCCGCCGCCACCCGGCATCCGCCCGTGGCCAGAAGCAGGCGATCGCAGGACAATTTCTCGCCGTTCGAGAGCGTCAGTTCAAAACCGCCCTCCGCAAATTTCGTAATTCCTGCCACGCCGCGATTGAGCAGCAGATTCACTTTCGCCGCTCCGGCGGCGCGGAGCAGACAGTCAATGATCGTTTGCGACGCATCGCTGGCGGGAAACATGCGGCCATCGCTCTCGGTTTTCAGTTTCACCCCGCGGGATTCAAACCATGCCACCGTATCGCTGGCCTGGAACGACTTGAACGCAGCCAGCAACGCGCGTTCACCACGCGGAAAGCGGGCAGCGAACTCGCGCGCGTCGAAGCAGGCGTGTGTGACATTGCAGCGACCGCCGCCGGAGATGCGGACTTTGGAGAGGAACTGCGGACCCTTTTCCAGCACCGTCACCCCGGTCCCGGGAGCAGCTTCGGCGCAGGTGATGGCCGCAAAAAATCCGGCTGCTCCACCGCCCACAACAATGACCCGCCGCGAACTCATCCGGGTTCAGATTGTCCCGCGCACCACGCCCCCGTCAACCCGCAGGGCCGCGCCGTTGGTGGCGCCGGCCAGGGCCGAACAGGCGTAGGCCACCATGGCAGCCACCTCGTCCGCCGTCGCGAACCGCTGAAGCAAAGATGTGGGTCGCACGCTGCGGAAAAATTCCTGTTCGAACTCCGCCGGTGTTTGCCTGGCGTTGGCGGCCAGTTGGCCGACGAATTCCGTCACGCCCTCGGACGCTGTCGGGCCGGGCAACACGGCATTCACGGTCACGCCCGTCCCTTTGGTGAGCCGCGCGATGCCGTTGACGAGCGCCAGTTCCGCGGCCTTGGTCATGCCGTAGTGAATCATCTCTTCGGGAATCTGGACGCCGCTCTCTGAGGAAATGAACACGACCCGGCCCCAATTGCGCGCGAGCATGCCGGGCAAATACGCGCGCGTGAGCCGCACGCCGGACATGACGTTCACCTGGTAGAAACGTTCCCAGTCCGCATCCTGCAGTGGAAACATCGGCCGCGAAGCCGCGCGCTCGTTTGCCAATCTTTTCCGTCGCGGCCTTCACCGAACTTTCGCTGCGGCCATTGACGATGACGTTGGCCCCTTCCTCCGCCAGCAGGCGGGCGATGGCGAAGCCAATCCCCCTGGTCGAACCTGTGATCAGAGCCGTTTTGTTTTCGAGTTGTAAGTTCATAGCGCGGACAAACTATAGCGGTTACGCCTTTGCGTGGCGCAACGATTCGAGCTCGGCTTTGAGCGGCTTCCAGTAGCCTCGGTCCAATGCCCGTTCAAGCTCCTCCTCACGCCGGAGCGCGACCTGAAGTGCTCGCGCGTCCCCAGCCAATGCCTGGTGCAGCAACGGCCGGCGAGTTGTCAGCCGACGCGCCGCCGCCGGGGCCTTACGCGCCGCCTCAATCAGGAGTTCAGGGGTGCGAAGTTCACGCAGCCAGAACTTGACGTGAGCGGACCGCTGCGTCCGAGCGTGATCGAAGAAATGTGCCTCGACGAGGCGACGCAGCATGGGCCAGTCTTTGTCCCGCTGAGTCTTTTTGGCCTGCACCAGGTCGGGCAGCGAGAGCAGATCGCAACCCGTGCCATCCGGGAGGGCCATAGTTGTCCGGCGAGCCCAGAGTTTAGGGAACGAATCCACACCGCGCATCTTCGTCATGAGATCAATTCGCAGGCCGGCGGCTTCGGGATGACGGCAGCGGAAGTGGATGGCGTGGCCTTTGCGCAGGTATTTCAACGAGAACGGAGGGACGGCAATGACTTCGGCATCCAGGTCGGCGAGCGCATTTTTGAGCCGCGCGAAGTTGGCGCCGTTTGCAAGGATAGCAAAATCGATGTCGCGGCTAAACTCGGCCGCGCCGTAGAACACGCACGCTTGTCCGCCCATGAGCAAGGCGCGAACGCGGCGCTTTCGAATCAAAGAAAGGACTTTGCGTATCGGATTCGGGATCAAGAGAGCCTCCGAGGGCGAGATAGGTCTGCCAGAGTTTCTCGCTTTCCAGCCAACGTTCAACGGGCGTGAGCCGATACCATTCAGCCCACTCTTCTCCAACCAGTTCTTCCGGCTGAATCATGGATGAGTGATAACAGATTCGAGCCTCGGCGTAAACCTCCGCGTTATTCCCGGAGTTGCTGGTGACTTAACTCAGGCTCAACGGCCCGCCTTCGCACAACGCAGGTTTTCCGAAGGTCTCGATGCGATGCCCGACCGCATGCGCCAAGGCGAGGTGGAGCCGATTGTGCGGCACCTTTTCCAGCTTGACCGAGCGCCCCATCTGGAAGCCGAACCCGCCTCCGATCAGCAGGAATGGAATGTTGTCCAGCGTGTGCGAATTGCCTTTCCCCAGTTCGTTGGTCCACACGACCAGGGTATTGTCCAGCAGATTGCCTGCGCCGCCCGGTTCGGGCGTTCCGGCGAGCTTCTGCACCAGATAATTCAATTCGGCCGCGAACCACTTGTTGATCCGGACCAGTTTGTCCTGCGCCTCTTCATTTTTGTCCGGCTCGTGCGATAGCTCATGATGCCCATTGCTGACGTCCAGCCATTTCATCCGCGCCTGACCGACGGACTTGGTGTATTGCAGCGTGGCCACGCGCGCCATGTCGTTGACGAAGCTGTTGACGAGCAGGTCCACCTGCATCCGGCTGAGCCGGGGGACATTGTCGTTCTGGTCCGCCACGCCTTCCTCCAAAGTTGGCGGCTCGATGCGGAGCTTCTGGCGGTCCGCTTCGCTGATTTCCTTCTCCATCTGACGGACGAGCGCTTCATGATCTTCCAGGAGCCGGCGGTCTTCGGCGCTGATTAGTTTGCGGACCTTCTTCAAATCGCCGCGCACGTCGTCGAGGACGCTTTGGAGACTCTCCTTGTCCTTCAATTGTCCGTAGAGCTTTTGATACATCTGATACGGATCGGAAATCGGCGCGACCGGTTTGTTCGGACCGGCATAGGACATCCGCGTCCACGGATCGGCGCGGTCGGTGACACCGACGCCAAACTCGAGCGAACCGAACCGCGTCCGAGTCTCTTCTTTGCTCTGGAAGTAGGCTTTGATTTCCTGATCGATGGAAATGCCGCTCGCCCATCCCGCCGGTGTGTCGGAGCCGCCCTGGATATTGCCGGGAAACAATTCGATGCCCGTGAGCAGACAACTCATGCCGCGCATGTGGCCGTCGCCGTCGCCGCGCACTTTGTTGGACAGTCCGTGCAGAATCAGCATCCGGTCCTTGAAGGCCTCAAGCGGCGTCATGATTTCCTTGAGCTTGAAATCACTGCCCGCCTCGTCGGGCCAGTAGGCCGGCGGGATCGTCCCGTTCGGGCTGAACATAATGATGAGGCGTTGTCGTGGCCGTGCGGGACTGGCGAGGCCGAGGCTTGGCAGGCCCATCAGAAACGGCAGCGAGGCAGCGGAAAGGCCCAGAGTCTTGACGAATTGTCGGCGTTGGATGGCGTTCATAAAAGTGATCTAACCACGGATAAACACAGATAAACACAGATTTTTGAGACGCAGATTGCGCGAAAATTCGCGAACGAAATCGAAGCTAATGTTCGGAAGACGTGGGCCAGGGCAGATCGCGAACAACGACAAAGAAAACGAATGAGCGACAAAGCAAGCTCGCCCTCACCCTGACCCTCTACCGCCATTGAATTAAGGCGGAAAGGTTTCTTCCCAATCTTAATCGTAATCTTACTCTTAATCTCCAAGAACCTAAGCCGAGCAAGATTAAGATTAGGATTAAGATTAGGAGCCGGCCAGTGCGGTCCCGCTGCCGGGCTTAATTCAACGGCAGTGCCCTGACCCTCTCCAGGAGAGGGAACAGCTATGATAGTCCCGACGTTATCGAGACCATCAGTTCTGGCTTCATCCATCGGTCTTCCCCATCTGTGTTGATCTGTGTCCATCCGTGGTTGTTTCGTTAACTCCCTGGCCCAGGCTTCTGAATGCCGTGCAGAGCGGAAAGCGTGGCGATGTTCAGGAGCAGCTTGCGCATGTTAAAACTGGACTCAACAAACGATTGGCGCAGGCGGTTCAAAACATCCGGACCATAAGCCAGCATCGGCTGTTTTACAATCTGATTGAACAATTGCTCGATGAAGGCGTTCTGGGCCTGTTCACTGCCGGCGGCGAATTGCGCCAGATCGCGCGCCCCCGTCAGCCGGATCGTTTCGCCGTCGTCCGTCGTGTAATTGCTCACCGTATCAATAGGCCGGTCTCCCTCGCTGGTGCGAAACCGGCCCACGGCGTCATACTGTTCGAGGCTGAAGCCGAGCGGATTGATGACCGAATGACAGGTCTGGCAGGCCTGCGAACGCGTGAGCTGCGCCACTTTTTCGCGCATCGTCAGGTTGGGTGCGAAATCTGCATCCTTGAACGTCATTGCCATCGGCGGCGGTTTGAGCGCGCGCCCGACGATGTTCCGCGTCAGGAACACGCCGCGGTGAATCGGCGACGTGGACTTCTGGTATGAGAATGCGGCGAGGAGATACGGATGTGTCACCACGCCGGACCGTTGTTTTGGATCGAACTCCACCTTCACGAAGTCGTCCGCTGCGTTTGTTTCCACGCCGTAGAACTTTGCCAACCGGTCGTTGACGTAGAGGTAATCCGCCAGGAGCAGTTGGCGATAGTCCGATGAACCGGTCCAAACGGCGTCTTCGAGAAAGACATCCAACGACGTGCGCAGGTCGGCGATGATCTCGGGAGTAAATCCCGGGTAGAGCTTGTCGTCCTTGGAGAGATTCTCCACGCGATCCATTTGCAGCCAGTGCCGAAGGAAATACTGCACCTTCGCTCGCGCCCGTGGATCGGTCAGCATGCGGTTCGACTGCTGAACGACATGCTCGCCCTTGTGAAGGCGACCCTCCGTTGCCGTTTTGATCAATTCCTGGTCCGGCAGCGAGTCCCACAGACCGAAGGAGAGACGCTCAGCGACCGTGAAATCGTCCAGCTTCGTGTCTTCCAATCCGAGATAGAGGAATCGCGGGGATTTTAGTGTGAACAGCACGACCCGTTTGACGGCGTCTTCCACCTTGGCTGCTTTCTTGAAGTGAGCCGACACGAACAGGCGTTTCTGGTTCTCCTTCAATGGCCGGCGGAACGCCGTCGTCACGAACTCGGTGCAAAACGCTTCCACTTTGGCGAGACGATTCGTGTCGTTTGGTTTGCTGTTGGACAACTTGTCGAGGCGTTTGACCACATGATTTGCCACCTCGATGGCGGCCTGGGTAGTGGCTTCGTCCCAGGCCTTGGAGACAGCCACGCCGCGTTCGTAACCCACGCTGCTGTCGTCCGGTGGAAACTTCGTAGTGATCACCAGAGTCGGGGTCACGCTTGTGGTGGAAAGGTTGCGGGCAGGGA
>QHOP01000272.1 GCA_003219345.1 Verrucomicrobiota bacterium | reverse complement strand
CGGCCAAATCGTGGATGTGCGAACCAACGACCACGGGTTGAACCTCGAAGCCCGAGTCAAACTCGCGGTGAACCTGAACCGCCTGGAACAAGTTTGGGTCATGTTGCAATGAACTGGATGAACACCATCGCGATTCTCCTGGTCGCCTTCCTGGCGGTCTTTCTCGAATCATACTATCGCGGTCTGCGTAACCTGATCGGCGCACAGATCGACTTGCTGCCAGCGTTGGTTGTTTACGCGAGTTTAAGCGCCAACATTTCGACCGTGGCGCTGATCGCGACGCTGGGCGGGTTGTGGTTCGATTCCCTTTCAGCCAATCCGCTGGGCATCAGCGTGCTGCCGCTGTTCGTCATCGGATTGGTGGTCCATTACTGCCGCGACCTGATTATGCGCGAGCAGCTCTATGCGCAATTCATGCTGGGACTGGCCGCGAGCGCGGTGGCCCCGTTGTTTACTGTGTTGTCACTGATTGGCACGGGAGACGAACCGTTGTTGGGCTGGTGCTCGCTGTGGCAGTGGCTGGTGATGGCGCTCGGCGGCGCGGCCTTCACACCGGTTTGTTTCTACCTTTTCGACCAGTTCAATCGCGCCTTTAGCTATCAGGCCCAGCCGGAAACCAGTTTTCGTCCCGACCGCGAAATCAAGCGGGATCGCGGACGTCATGTAGATTACTGAGCGAACATGCTGATCTTCGACCAAATCCGAAAGAACGACCGGCAATTGCGGGTTCTGGCCATCTCTGTTTTATCAGGGCTGGGTCTCCTGCTGCTGGGGCTCTGGTACGTGCAGGTGCTCTCTGCCAAGCGCTACCAAACCAGCCAGATCAACCAATCCTTTCGCACGGTGCGCATCCCGGCCATCCGCGGAAAAATTTTTGACGCCAACGGCGTCGCGCTGGCCGAAAACCGCCCCAGCTACAACGTCAACCTTTATCTGGACGAACTACGCCCTTACTTTCGGTCCGCCTACAGCAACAACTTCAACTGGGTCATGCGCCAGCTCACCAGGACCAATTCGAAAGCCCGCCTCACGCGCAACCAGCGAATTGAGTTGGGCAAGCTGACGCGCTACCAGGTGGTCAGCAATCTGGTCTATCGCGTCAGTTCGTTGCTGCACCAGCCGGTGCCCTTGCAGGATAAAAAATTCCTTGAACATTACGATCAGCGTCTCTTCATGCCCATGGCGGTGTTGACCAACCTGAACCCGACGCAAATCGCCCTGTTTGCCGAACAATCAGCCGACTTGCCGGGCTTTGACCTGGAAGTTCAGCCCGTGCGAGTGTACCCCCATCACGCCGCGGCAGGACATTTGCTCGGTCATTTGCAGCGCGACGATTCGGCGGCCGACGACGATGTCTTCTTCAATTACCGGATGCCGGATTTCAGAGGGGTGGTCGGAATTGAAGGGGCGTTTGACGAGCAACTGCGCGGTCGGAACGGAGTCAAATCCGTCCTGGTGGACAGTCTGGGTTATCGCCAATCGGAAAACGTCTGGGCGCCGGCCGAGGCCGGTCAAAGCGTTTACCTGACCATTGACATCGCCATCCAACAGGCGGCTGAGAAAGCCCTGCGCTCGGCGCCGGTTCCCTACTCCGGTCCGGTCCGAGGCGCCGTAGTGGTTATGGACCCGCGCAACGGGGACCTGATCGCGATGGCCTCCAACCCCGCATACGATCCAAACGATTTCGCCGTGCGACTGACGCAAGAAAGAGCCGAAGCCGCGAAATTGGACGATCCGATTCTGCGTCCGCAGATCAATCGCGCCATGCAGGAAAATTACGCGCCCGGTTCTATTTTCAAAATCGTCGTCGGCCTCGCCGGGCTGGAGGCAGGAACGCTGGACCCGAACGAAATTTACCATAGCAAGGGCTTTTATGAGATCGCTCGCGGGCACAAACCCATTGATGACCTAGCCGGTCCGGGCGATTTCAATTTTCGCCGGGCGCTGGTTAAATCGAGCAACTCCTATTTCATTCGCGAGGGTTTGAAACTCGGCGTGGACCGTATCGCGGAAATGGGCAAGCGGTTCCACTTTGGCGAACGCACCGGCATTCTCCCGCGCCAGGAAGCCCCGGGAATTCTTCCAACCCGCGAGTGGCGTGAAAAGAACCTCGGCGGCGCGTGGTTCGACGGCAACACGGCAAATCTTTCCATTGGCCAGGAAATCGACGTCACCCCGTTGCAAGTCGCCGTCATGATCTCCGCGGTCGCCAACGGCGGCATGGTCTATTGGCCCCGGCTGGTGACGCGCATCGAACCGCAGGACCCCTTCAGCGCCGATCAGGCCGTCAAGTTTCCCGCCGGGCGGGTCCGCGGCGAATTGGGAATCAGCAATAACAGCCTCAACGCCGTTCGCGGCGCCATGCTCGCTGACGTGGAGGATGCTGAAGGCACAGGCACCAGAGCCTTTGTCCCGGGAATGAGAATTTGCGCCAAGACCGGTACTGCCCAGATCCGCCAGGGACGCAAAACCATCGGTCACACGACGTGGATCGCCTCCTTCGCGCCGTTCGACAACGCGCGCTATGTCGTGGTGGTGATGATTGAGGACGGAACGTCCGGCGGCGCAACCTCCGCACCCGTCGCTCAGCAGGTTTATCTGGCGCTGCAAAAGCGCGAGTCGCAATCGAAACCAACCAAACCGGAATCGCTGGTGAAAAACTGACGATGTTTGAAATCCATTTAAGCGGACGCCAGTCGCGCGTGGACTGGGGGATGATCCTGGCTATTGTCGGGCTGATGTTCATCGGCGTGGCGTTCATTTACAGCGCCAAGCCACCGAGTGAGACTACGGCGTGGTACAACCAGTTCCCCGTCCGGCAAATCATCTGGTATCTGATGGGCGCAGCAGCCGCGGTGGGCATTTGTCTGATTGATTACCATTCGCTCGCCCGGTGGTCCATAGTCGCTTACTGGACGGCGATTCTGCTGCTGATCTCCGTGCTGCTGCCGCATGTCGGCGCGTATCGGCTCGGCGCGTGGCGCTGGATTGATCTGGGGTTCTTCCAGCTGCAACCGTCCGAGTTCGCCAAGCTCGCGTTCATCTTCATTCAGGCGCATTTCCTCAGCCGGCCGACTGAAGAACTGCGCCAGCCGACCGTGTTCGTCAAGGCCGTTGGTCTCACGTTGCTGCCGTTCCTGCTGATCCTGAAAGAACCCGATCTCGGCTCCGCATTGGTGCTGCTGCCCGTCGGTCTGGTGATGACTTACGTCGCTGGCGTGCCGACGCGGTTTCTGCGCCGCCTGGTCAGCGCCGCAGGAGTTCTGGTCGCGCTGTTGCTGGTGGATATCTTGTTCGCGCCGCCCGCCTGGCAGATCAAGTTGGAAGATTATCAGCGACGCCGGCTGTGGGTCTATTTCAATCGCGATTTCGCCGCCGACAAAAGCACCGAAGCCGAACGCCAGAAGGCGCGCCTTCAGGAGCGCAACGATTCCTGGAACGTGAAGCAAGCTTTGATTTCCGTTGGCTCAGGCGGTTTTTGGGGCAAAGGCTGGCGAAACGGGCAGCAGATCATGTTGGGTTACCTGCCGCCTATCGTGGCGCACAACGACTTCATTTTCTCTGTGATTGCCGAGGAGAAAGGTTTCCTGGGCAGCGTTCTTGTCCTCTCCCTCTACACCGTGGTTCTATTCACCGGAATCCGCATCGCCGGCCAGGCGCGCGATCGCCTGGGCAAATTGCTGGCGGTGGGCGTGGTCACGCTGCTCTTCAGTCATGTCTTCATCAACATCGGCATGAACATTCGCCTGATGCCCGTGACGGGTATTCCACTGCCGCTGCTCAGTTACGGCGGGTCTTCAGTGCTCTGCTCGTTGATCGCCGCGGGCATTTTGCAAAACGTGTACCTCTATCGAAGAAACTATTGATTTATGAGTGAAAAGAGTTTTTCCCGCCGCCGTCGAGGCGGCCACCGGTTCCGCCCCAGCGGCGGAATGTCCGCCAACGTTCAGCGCACTGACCGCGCCGCCAGCGAAGCCCGCGCCGAAGCGCTCGGTGAAAAACCGAGCGAAGACTCGGTCTTCGACCGCGCGCGTCATGAACGTGAAATTCAACGCGCAGAAAATCTTGCTGCCGGCCTGCCGGCCGACGCTCCCGCCGTCGCGAAAGCGCCCGAATCCGGTGAACAAAGAAAGCGCGAATTCCGCGTCCCTGACCTCGCCATTCCTGCTGAAGTGAAAGAGGAGGAATCCGCCTACCAACCGGTTCAGGTCAAGGAACAGCCGCCACAAGGCTTCGTGGACGCGATCAAAGTCGTGGCCACGAAAGTCATCAAAAAAGTCCAGCGCCTGATTAAGCCCGTTAAAAAACTACACAAGGAGGTCGTCATCAACGCCGAGTCGCTGGAGATACGCATCGCAGTGCTCGAAGAAGGCAAGCTCGAAGAATTCACCATCGAACGCACCTCGGACGAGCGTCTCGTCGGCAGCATTTTCAAAGGCAAGGTGAAAAACCTCGAGGACGGCTTGAAGGCCGCTTTCGTGGACATCGGCTTTGAGAAAAACGCCTTCCTGCACTACTGGGACATCGTCCCCAGCAACTTCGACAGCAGCGTCGAAATAGTCGAACGCGAAGGCCGCAAGCGCGACAAGCCCCGCATCACGCAGCGGGACATCCCCCGTCTCTATCCGCCCGGCAGCGACATCATTGTGCAGGTGACCAAGGGTCCCATCGGCACCAAAGGCCCGCGCGTGACGACCAACCTGGCACTGCCGGGGCGTTATCTGGTTTTGCTGCCGAATTCCGATCAAAGCGGCATCTCCCGCAAAATCGAAAATCATGAGGAACGCCAGCGCCTGAAAAAAATCCTGCGGGAACTCAACATTCCCGAAGGCATGGGCGTCATCATTCGCACCGTGGGTGAAGGCCAGCAGAAACGTTACTTCGTCCGCGACCTCGCGTTGCTGATCGACGAATGGAAACAGATTCAGGAAAAAATCAACAAACAGCCGCTCGCCAGCTGCGTTTTCCAGGAGCCGGACCTGGTTGAACGCACGGTGCGCGATTTCCTCACCGAAGATGTCGAGCGCATTGTCATCGACAGCTCGCGGCAATACGATCGCATCCGCGAAATGATCGGGCGCATCTCCCAGCGTTCTATTTCCAAGGTCAAGCTCTACGTGGATTCGCAGCCGGTCTTTGATCGCTTCAACATCACTCGACAGCTGGAAGGCGCCTTCGCGCGCCAGGTGCATTTGAAGAGCGGAGGCTACATCGTCATCGACGAAACCGAGGCGCTCGTCGCCATCGACGTCAACACCGGCCGACACAAAAGCGGCAAAGACCAGGAATCCACCATCCTCAAGGTCAACCTTGAAGCGGCCGACGAAATCTGCCGTCAACTGCGCCTGCGCAACATGGGCGGCCTCATCGTGCTCGACTTCATCGACATGAAATCGCGCCGCGACCAGCAGCAGGTTTATCAGCGGGTGAAGGAAGGATTAAAGCGTGACCGCGCCAAGACGCACATCCTGCCGATTTCACAACTCGGTTTGATGGAAATGACCCGGCAACGCCACACCGAGAGCGTGCGCGCCGCCGTCTATGACGATTGCCCGTACTGCAAAGGCCGCGGCAAAGTGAAGAGCGCGCTCACCATGAGCGTGGAGATTCAACGCAAGCTCGCGGAGATCTTGAAGCGACGTCAGCGGGACGAATCGGACTTCCAGCTCCGCATCGTCGTGAATCCAACGGTGCTGGAGCGCCTCCGCACCGAAGACGAGAAGCTGCTCATCGAACTGGAGAAGCGCTATTTCGGCAAACTCTCCTTCCGCGCTGATCCGGCGTTCCACGCCGAGCAGTTCCAGATCGTCAACGTCGCCACCAACGAACAAATGGCCAGTGTCGGCGGTTAGAGCGCCTGCCAAAAGTCACGTCAAAAAAGCCGGGGCAAACGTCCCCGCAGCGCTGCGCTGAAGCCCGACGTAACTGCTTGAAAGAATCTGAAGCTGAGCGCGGGAATTTCGCTCGTCCTCGTTCTCGTCCTCGTCGGTTTCAAGACTATTCGAGGACGAGGAGGAGGACGAGGACGAACCCACGTCGGGTGGCGCTGCGGTCGCTCCATAGCCGCCGACGTGAGTCCCCATGAAGCAATTCCACAGCAAAGGGCGTGAAAATTCCGGGAAACTGTGCGTGCTTCCCCCTCTCCTGGGGGAGAGGGCCGGGGTGAGGGCGAGCGTTTCTCCAATCCCATTTTCGGAGTAGGAGGCGGAAAGCGAGGACTCCGCGGTAATTCCACCTCGTCACCCCGGCGACTGCCGGCGCAGCGACCGTGTCACGACTTGATGTCGCGCACCTGAAATACCGTCAGGCCGATCACCAGGAACGTGAGGTTGAAGCCGAGCAAGATGCTGAGTGACTCGCCAATCTTCCACCACGGGATCGGCTGAGCGAACATGAATTGCCAGATGTTCAGGTGATACGTGAGAAACCAGTGCTGCAGGTCGCGGAAGTAGGGAATGTTCTGCATGATGAAGCTTACGAAAACAAACGAGAGCGCCAGGATTGTCGCGGCAGCGGGCTTCACGTTGAGACAGGAAAACATGAAGGCCAGACCCATCACCGTGACCGCTTTCGTGGCCATCATCAGATGCGCCGCGACGTAATGTTGCAGTCCCCCCGCCGCGTCGAACACGCTGAAGAGTTCGCCAGGGATGAACACAAACAGCCCTTTCCACGGAAACCAGAGCGACGCGAACACGACACCGAACAAACCCAGCGCCAACACCAGTGCGAAGGAAAACATTGCGCCGCCCAGCCATTTCAGGAGCAGCAGTCGCAGCCGCGAAACGGGGCGAGACAAAATCATCCGCAATGTTCCATCTTCGGCCTCCTTCGCCACCAAATCACCGCCCACCAGCGACACGTAAAGTGGCAGCAACATATAAGCGATAGGCAGAAGCATGAACGTCGCGACGGTCAACGCCGAGATGAATTCCTGCGCGACATAGCCGTTGCCTTCCAGCGTCCGCATCATGCTCACCCGCGGTCCGTTGGTGAACCGAAAGACGAGAATGATCGCGTTTTGCGCCAGCAGAAACATCAGGAAGCCGATGTAGGTCCGCTTTTTGGCGAACAGCTTCCAGAGTTCGTTGCGCAGTTGGAGATAAAACATCGTGCCCCGTTGAACCGTTGAACCGTTGAACCGTTGAACCGTTGAACCGTGGATTGCCACCCGCTCCCCGTTGCGCATGCCGCAACGCTTTTAACGTTTTAACGTTTCAACGTTCTAACGATTCAACGATCAGAATCATCCCGCATCAGTCCCAAATAAAAGTCTTCAAGGGTTTGTTCATGTCGCGCGATTTCATAAACCGCCATCCCCTGCTCCACCAAACGCCGGACGACAACGTCCGTGTCGACTTCGGAAGCGAGCGCCACGAATTGGCCGTCGCGCTCGTCCACGATCAGATTTTTCTCGCGCAGCGACTTCACAGCCTGGTGGAAATCGTTGACGCGCAGGCGAACCCAGTTTTTCGGCTGTTTGACTTCGGCCAGCGAACCTTCAAACACCTTGCGCCCCTGGTTCATCACGGCGATGCGCGTGCAGAGTTGCTCGACTTCGCTCAGCAGATGCGACGACAGGAAAATCGTCAGCCCCAATTCGCGGTGCAACCGCCGAATGGTTTGCCGCATTTCGTGGATGCCTTCGGGATCAAGTCCGTCGCCGGGTTCATCGAGGATGAGCAGTTCCGGCTGCGGCAGGAGCGCCTGCGCCAAGGCCAGCCGCGCCCGCATTCCGTGCGAGTAGGTTTTGACCTTGGATGTTTCGCGGCCCGTCAACCCCACCCATTCAACCACTTCGCGAATCCGCTCCGGCGGCGTCGGCGCGGTGTAATGACTCAAAATCTCCAGGTTCCGCCAGCCGCTCAGGTAATCGTAAAACACCGGCGTTTCAAAGATCGCGCCGACCTTTTGCAGCGCCAGTTGGCGGTGTCGCGTCACGTCGTGGCCGCAGATCAAAACCTCTCCCTGCGTGGGCCAGACCTGTCCGAGCATCGTGCCAATCGCCGTGCTCTTCCCCGCGCCATTATGGCCGAGCAGTCCGAAAATCTCACCAGCGCGCACGTGCAACGTGAGATCGTCCACCGCGACGCGCTGGCCGAAAGTTTTAGAGAGACCGGAGAGGCGAATCACTTTGGAGCTCCTGGGTTTGCCGTCGCTTCGGATTCGAATTGCTTCAATGCCGACTTGGCCCAACCACCGGCAGTATCCTGGCGCTGCGCCGCCTTTTCGAGCGCAGGGATAATCATCTCAGCCTGTTCCTTAAATCGTACCAAAACCTGCGCGGCAGTGCCAGGCGATCTGATCATCGGGGTCTTTCAAAACCCCAATAACAACCGGAACTACTCCGGCGCTTCCCACCTGGTCGGGAGCGACTCGACATAACGATTCGGCCGCGCACTGCCGAACCGAAGGGGAAGAATCTTGCAACGCCTTCACGAGAACCGGAGCGACGACTTCTCGCTGTTCGGGATAATACTTTAACGCGAGGGCGGCATTATTCCGCAGTCCCCAATTCTCTCCCTTGTCTTCGACAGCGCGAATGAACCCGGACAAAAGTTTTCTTTTTTCCTTTTCCTTCATGTGATTCAAGAGCGCATTCTCATTTTCGGGCGAAGTGAAAAAACTGATGGCAATCTGGCGTACGCCAGTGTCTTCAGAATTGAGTGCCCGGGCCACTGCCGGCGCCGCGAGCTTCGCGTCCTTCCCCAACCTCGAAAGGAGATTTATTACGTTCGTTGGGGGCCCTGCTGTTACAACAGGCCCCGGATCGGGCAGCAGGCGTCTCAAAAAACCAGGAAGCCGGCGATAGAGCTTGCGATAAGTCCGTTGGATCGGGCGATCAGCCTTGTCCACCGCTCTGGCCAGGACGCGCACGCCATCGGGGCCAAAATCACGCCATTGCTTCGTTTGCTCTTCGCTTCCGTTATAGACAATGCTCTTGATCCACTCACTCTCAGCTCTTCCGTGAAAGAGCGGGTCAGAACGGGGCACAAGCAGCCAGAGCAGCCCGCTGAGAAAGACAACGAGCAGTGCGATGAGCAAGTTGCGTCTCTTGCGCTTCATACGCTCGCGAGGAAGCGCGACTCTATATTCAATCGGGACGTAAATCTTAAATCGTAAATCGCAAATCCATTCATTTCGTCCCCTCAATCGCCAGCAGGTTCCTGATGTGCCCGTCAGCGTAAAGATAGTTCACGCCTTTCTTGTCGCCTCGCGCACTGTGAAACGCTTCCTTGTCGAAGAAGACCGGTATCTGGTGCGGATCGAAGTCCATGGTCAACACCTTCAAATGTTCGGCGTCCTGGCCATTGAGCAAACTGTTCCACGCATAGCTCGATCCGGTCTGTTCGTAGATTTGTTTTCGGTCCGATGGACAACGCAGCACCCTCACCGCGCCGAGATAATTCGACAAAACGACATCCGGGCTGGGCAGCGCGTTGGTCACAGGTGGCGCGTTCGTATCAAATGATCTGTCGCGCATCAACGGCAGGCGATTATTGTTATCCTGCGTGTAAAGCTGCAAGGCGATGCCGACCTGCCGCAGGTTGCTCAGGCACGCGGTGGCCCGTCCCGCCTCTTTCGCTTTGCCCACCACGGGCAGCAGGAGACCGGCGAGAACACCGACAATCGCCAGCGCAACCAGCAACTCCACCAGCGTGATCGCTCGCGCTAGTTCCGATTTAACGTTGTAACGATTCAACTTATTTAACGACCGCCCCGAAACAACCGCCCGCTCTCCATCGTCCGTTGCAACTCCTCCAACAACGGCGCCATCTCGGCCTTGGTCTGCGCCGAGCTTTCGCTGTAAAATGTCTTCAAGCCGATCTTGGTGATCTTTTGCTGCAATTCCTCGCTCAGGACCAGCGGCGCATTGGTTCCCGTGTCGGGTGACGGTCCGCCATCTTCCTTCATTTGCTCCTGCGCTTCCTTGAGCCGTTTCATCGCGTCGCCAACGGCCCTTCGTCGCCGTTCTTCCGGCAACTGTTCAAACGACGCGAGCATCTGTTTGAAACCGGTCGGCATGGTCAAATCAATGAACGTCCCCTTCTCTTCATCGGTCATCTCCTCAACCCATCCCCGCCAGACACGCTCCAGCCGCGCCTTGCGCCGGTCCTCCGGCGAGAGCCTGTTCATCTTCTCCGCCAGTTCCCGAATCGCCTTCAGCCGCGCCTCGCCGGAAAGCTTCCTCAAGTCCACCGACTGCGCAAACGCCCGCAATTTGTCTGCGGTCATTTTGGAGTTCTTCGAGATGGAGTAGCCCGCGATAGCCACAACCCACGCGACCACGAGGATGGCAACCCCCATGAGAATCGAGCGCTGGCGTTGGCTTGGCACGACGAGACTTTAGCGCAATTTCGGGTTATCGCCAGAGTCAAATCCCGCTTGCTTTGCCGCGGACGCCACTTACTTTCCCTTCATGTTCTCGAGGGAAACGACCGCAGAAAGACCGGCAACGGAAACCCATCCACCGGCTCACGAACAGACGGAAATGTTGAAGCACACGGACCGCTTTGTTCGCCGCCACATCGGCCCCGGCGCGGACGACACTCGCCAAATGCTGAGTGAGCTGGGCCATCCCAGCCTCGACGCGCTGGCGGATGTCGCCGTGCCTGCAAGCATCCGGCTCAACCACCGGCTCAATCTGCCGGGCGGCCGCAGCGAGTTCGGCATTCTGAACGAGCTCCGTTCCATCGCGGCGAAGAACCAGGTCTTTCGGTCTTACATCGGCATGGGCTACTACGATTGCATCACGCCGCCGGTGATTCAGCGCAACATTCTGGAGAGTCCCGGCTGGTACACGCAATACACGCCTTATCAGGCCGAGATTTCCCAGGGCCGACTGGAAATGCTGCTTAATTTCCAGACGATGATCTGTGACCTCACCGGCCTCGAAATCGCCAACGCCTCGCTGCTCGACGAAGCCACCGCCGCGGCGGAAGCGTTGATGATGTGCCATCGCCTCAAACACGACGAAGGCCGCAACATTTTGTTCGTCTCGCAGAACGGCCATCCGCAAAACATTGAAGTCGTCCAGACCCGCGCCAGGGCGCTCGGCAT
Source organism: Verrucomicrobiota bacterium (assembly GCA_003219345.1). Taxonomy (GTDB): domain Bacteria; phylum Verrucomicrobiota; class Verrucomicrobiia; order Limisphaerales; family AV2; genus AV2. The sequence goes on along the minus strand of QHOP01000272.1, from coordinate 1,154 downwards.
CAACGTTGTTGTCGGGGACCACAACTCGTTTGCTTTCGGCGCGAAGGTTTTTGCCGCGCTGGTTCAATACCCCGACACCTTCGGCGCGATTCACGATTACCGGTCGTTTGTCGAAAAGGCGCATGGCACCGGCGCGATGGTTGTCGTCGCAGCCGACTTGCTCAGCCTCGCCTTGCTGGAACCGCCCGGTGAATTCGGCGCGGACATCGCTGTTGGCAGCGCGCAGCGTTTCGGCGTGCCACTCGGCTACGGCGGTCCACACGCGGCCTTCTTCGCCACACGCGACGCGTTCAAACGTCAGATGCCGGGCCGGCTCGTCGGCGTCTCGAAAGACTCACGCGGCCGCCCCGCGCTGCGTCTTTCGCTGGGCACCCGCGAACAGCACATCCGCCGCGAGAAGGCCACCAGCAACATGTGCACGGCGCAGGCGCTCCTCGCCAGCATGGCCGCCGCTTACGCGATTTACCACGGTCCGGCAGGTTTGAGGCAAATGGCCAGGCGCGCGCATTTCCTGGCGAACATCCTCGCGCTCGGACTTGAGCGGCTCGGCTGCGGGGTGGGACAGGCTTCCAGCCTGTCTCGGGATTCCTCACACGACGGGAAAGAAGGCAGACGGGCGAAACGCCGGCGCTACTTTGACACGCTTCGTGTCGAACTGGGTTCCAAACGCAGCGCGGACATCGCCGGAATTGCCGAGGCCCATCGCATCAATCTGCGGGTCATCGACGCAACCACTGTCGGCATTTCGCTCGACGAAACAGTGACTGAAAACGATCTCGGCGAACTGCTTCAGATTTTCAACGGCGACCGCGCGCCATCATTCACCGTGAAGGACCTCGCTGCGGAAGCCGAGACTGATGTCCCCGCCGAATTCGCGCGCACGAGCAAATTCCTCGCCCATCCGGTCTTTAATCGCTACCACTCCGAGACCGAGATGCTCCGTTATTTGAAGCGGCTCGAATCGCGCGACCTGTCACTGACGACTTCGATGATTCCGCTCGGCTCCTGCACGATGAAGCTGAACGCCACGTGCGAGATGCTCCCCGTAAGCTGGCCGGAATTCTCCAGGATTCATCCGTTCGCGCCGCTGCGCCAGACGCAAGGTTACCAGATTCTGTTCAAGCAGCTCGAAGGATGGCTCGCGGAAATCACCG
>QHOP01000271.1 GCA_003219345.1 Verrucomicrobiota bacterium | reverse complement strand
CCGTCTCCGCCTCCAGGCCGTCCGTCTCATCATGCTCGCGCTCGGCGATTGGAATTTGAACCGTCCCTCGGTCGAAGTTTATGCCGGCTACGAACTGGCGAACTCCCTCAAAGGCCACGAGGAGTTGATAGCGCGAGTTTTGCAAGCCGTTCGGCCGATCTTTCCGTCCGGCGACGCGCAGCTTGACGCCGAAGCCGCTCGGTTGCTGGCGATGCTGGGCGACGATGACCGGGAGCTGATGTCCAAAGTCATTGGCAAGTTCACGGAAACCAGTTCGCCGACGGCGGACTTCCATTACCTGGTTGTTCTGTCGCGTCTGCGCGCGCCGTTTGGCAAGGAGGTCCTGGCCGCGGTTGCGCGGACGATCGTCGGCCTGGAGCGCAAGTTGCAAGGACAGGAACTCCGGACCAAACAGATGTGGACCGAGCGACTGACGGAGCTGGTGGCGCAGTTTGTCAAACACGCTCCGCAATTGCCGGACGAACTGATGGCTCAACGCGGTTTTGCCCGGCCAGGTCATGTCGAACTCGCCTCGACTTTCAATGCAGCGCAGCGGGAGCGCGCGGGGCGGTTGTTTCTGGCGGCGACGAAGAGCGATCCAAACTTTGTTTGGTCGGGGGCATTGGTTGAGCTGGTGTCCGCATTGCCGGCCGACGAAGTCTATCCGGTGTTGCGGGAGCAATGGGATAATCTCGGTTTGCGTGACGCCGTTTTGCTGCAGCTCACAAAAGAGCCGGTTGGGGAGGACCGGGAAAGATTCCTCGCTGGTCTGGACTCCAGCCAGCCGCAAGTCGTACGGGAATGTCTTGGGGCGCTGGCGCGGTTGCCAAAGGAGCCTTCACCAGAAGGTCTCGTGCCGTTGCTGCGGTTGCTGCGACGCTCGCTGACGGAACTGAAGCAAGGCGAGTTGCGCGCGGAGATACTGGATTTGCTCGCCGGACAAACCGGCGAGAACTTTTCGATCCGCGAGGCGAACGAAAAGCAGTCCGACTTGCAACGCTTTTACCAGCCCGTGTTTGATCGGTTCGCGAAAAAATATCCGGCGCTGGCCGGCAAATGGGACGCGGACAGCGGCGATGATCCGGAAAAATGGAAGCAGATTTTGAAATCGATCGCCTGGAACAAGGGCGACGCGGCGCGCGGCGAGAAGATTTTTCGCGAGCGCGGATGTCAAACCTGCCACACCGGCTGGACCTCGCTTGGCCCGAACCTGACCGGCGTCGCCAGCCGCTTCTCGGTGGAAGACCTGTTCGACGCCATCATTTATCCCAGCCGGGACGTCGCGCCGCTGTATCGCAGCGTCGCTTTTCGGATGCGGGACGGCCAAACCTACACCGGGCTGGTGGCATTTGAGTCAGCGGACGGTGTGATCGCGCTGACGGGCCCGACCACGTCGGTCCGACTTGACGACAAGGAGATCGTTTCGCGCCAACCCACGGACCAATCGCTCATGCCCACCGGCTTGTTGAACGGTCTGAAGCCGGAGGACCTCGCCGACCTTTACCGCTACATGATGTCCCTGTCGGCGGCTCAGTGAGCGGCGGAATCGGCCGGTTGCCACAAAATCGTTTCCCCGTAGCGGCATCTCGGCAGAGCGCCGCAATTCATGGGAATCCCGCAGCGCGGGACCAGCCGCGCTCTGCCGAGACGCCGAGGGTTCATGGTTCCAATGCGCGCCAAAAATGGCGTCCGGGCACTCCATCAACCACGTAGCCGCGGACGTCAGTCCGCGCACTCTGAAGCGGTTTAGCGTCGACTGACGTCGGCGGCTACGACGGAACAGCTTGGAAATCTCGCTTCGAAGTGTGCGTGACAAGGAAGGTCGCAGCGTGCAGTTTCGAGAGCAAATCGCCGAGGCTGACGAACCAGGGCAAAGCCCGCTTTCTTGGAAGCTGTGAACGAGCGATTCGCATGCCGCATCTACGTTTCAACCTCGGAAAATGGAGCCTCCTTACGTCGGCTGCTACGACATCAGGCGTTTTTCAACGGACTCTATCCTAAAAACATCTCGTGCACGGCCTTCATCGCCTGCTCGGCTCTGGCCAGGTCAATCACCACGGAGATTTTGATTTCGCTGGTGGAAATCATTTCGATGTTCACGCCTTCCTTGGCCAGTGTTTCAAACATTTTGCCGGCCACGCCGGAATGGCTTTTCATCCCCACGCCCACGATGCTGAGTTTGCCGATTTTGTCCGTGGCAATGACTTCGCCGAAACGAACCTCTTTTTTCAGGCCTTCGATGACTTTCTGCGCCTTGAGCAGATCGGCCTTTTCCACCGTGAACGAAAGGTCGGTCGCAGGCGCGCCGGCGCCGTGACTGACGTTTTGCACGATCATATCCACATTAATGGCCGCGTCGCCGAGCGTCTTGAAAATCCTGGCGGCGACACCGGGTTTGTCCGGCACGGCCACGAGCGTGACTTTGGCCTGGTTTTTGTCGAGCGACACGCCGCGAATGACGACGTCCTCCATGTTTCGGGTTTCTTCTTTCACAATCGTTCCTGGGTTGTCATTCAAACTGGAGCGGACTTCAAAAACGACTCCGAATTTCTTGGCGAACTCGACCGAACGCGACTGCATCACTTTCGCGCCGAGACTGGCGAGTTCGAGCATTTCGTCGTAGGAAATTTCGTCGAGCTTGCGCGCGCCGGGCACGATGCGCGGGTCGGCGGTATAGACGCCGTCCACGTCGGTGTAAATCTGGCAGAGGTCGGCCTTCAATGCCGATGCCAGCGCGATCGCGGTCAGGTCGGAGCCGCCGCGGCCGAGCGTGGTAATCTGGCCATCGGGTGTTTCACCCTGAAAACCTGTGAACGCCGTCAGTCAGGATGCCAGCCTGCGAACCGGTGAGCGAAACCGCCTTCACGCCGAGCGCGTGCAAGGCCATGGCAGTGAGCGCAATCGTGGTTTGTTCGCCGGTGGCCAGGAGCACGTCCATCTCGCGCTCGCTGGGCAGCGGCATGATCTCCCTGGCCAGCGTGATGAGATTGTCCGTCACGCCGCTCATCGCCGAGACGACCACGACGACCTGGTCGCCTTTGCCGCGATACCTCGCGACGCGCGCCGCGACATTTTTGATTCGCTCGGTGTTGCCGACCGAAGTGCCGCCGTATTTTTGAACAATGAGGGCCATGCTTTTTGGGATTATCCGCAACTTTCGCGAATCGAGGCAAAATTCCGGACCCAATCGCCAACAATAAATTTCCGAAATGCACGCGAATGTCGAGTGCGCAAAGGCTCCCCTCACCCTTCCCTCTCCCCTCATCGGATGAGGGGAGAGGGTGGCTTGAGCCGGGTGAGGGGAGTTTCCGCCCGCGACGTTGATCGGAGGTTTTTGTCGGCGGTCACTTTAGTAACGAAAATTCGCCTCATTAGCAGACAAACAATGCAAGGTCACAATCCGATCACCCTCATCACCGCTTCCTGTTTCGCCTCGACCACCACAGGTTCGACACCCGCGGTTTTAATCGCGTTGTCCGGGTCCTTCAAGCCGTGGCCGGTCATCGTGGCCGTGATCACGCTGCCCTTCGGAATGGCTTTAGCTTTCACGCATTTGATCAAGCCGGCCAGCGGCGCGCACGAGGCAGGCTCCGCAAGAATCCCTTCCGTTCGCGCGACCAACCTGTAGGCGGCCAGAATCTCGTCGTCGGTGACCTTGTCGATGCGGCCGTTCGATTCCTTGTTCGCGGCCACGGCAGCCTGCCAGCTCGCGGGGTTGCCGATGCGGATGGCCGAGGCTACCGTACTCGGTTCTTCAATCGGATGGCCGTCAACGATCGGCGCGGCGCCGGCCGCCTGCCAGCCGAACATTCGCGGCAAACCTTTGGACTGTCCGGCCGAAAAATATTCCTTAAACCCTTTCCAGTAAGCGGTGATATTGCCGGCGTTGCCCACGGGAAGAAAATGAAAGTCCGGCGCGCGGCCGAGTTGATCGCAGATTTCAAACGCGGCGGTTTTTTGTCCCTCGATGCGGTCCGGGTTGACGCTGTTGACCACTTCCACTTTCCCGGTCTCCCCCAGTTCGCGGACGATGCGCAGGGCGTCGTCGAAGTTGCCCTCCACCGCGATGGTCGTCGCGCCGTACATCAACGCCTGAGCGAGTTTGCCGAGCGCAATATTGCCGTGCGGCAGGAGCACGACGCATTTCATCTGCGCGCGCGCGGCGTAGGCCGCAGCGGACGCCGAAGTGTTGCCCGTGCTGGCGCAGATCACGACCTGCGCGTCGCGTTCCTTCGCCTTGGAAACGGCCACGGTCATGCCGCGGTCTTTGAACGAGCAGGTCGGGTTCAGTCCCTCGTATTTCAACCACAACTCGAACTCCCCGCCGATGGCCGCCACCAGGTTGTCGGCGCGAATGAGCGGTGTGTCGCCTTCGTTGAGCGTGACCACCGGCGTGGCGTCGGAGACCGGGAGATAGCGGGCATAACGGGCGATGACACCGTGCCGGCCGGAGCGTTGAAGGTTGAGGGTTGAGAGTTGAGGGTCCATGAAAGTCAACGACCGCCGTTGGGACGGCTTTTCCCTGCTGCCAGCGCTTCGTTCAACCTGCTGAAGCGAGGTCTGAAGCCGGCCTGACGAAATAATTCGTGTCCATTTGTGTCCATTCGTGGTTACTCAAAATTTTCCACCCGGATCATGGCCGGCGGCGCTTTGACAACGGACAACGCGCCGATTGTTGCCAATGCCCTGGTGATGGCCGCGTTCGTCGCGTCGTGGATCATTAATATCAACGGCACGCTTTCTCCCTCATGACCTTCCGGTTGGATGACGGAGGAAATGCCAATCTTCGACCGGCCGAAAATGGCGGCGATTTTGGCGAGTGTGCCCGGCTTGTCAATGACGTTGAGCCGCACGTAGTAGCGGGCCACGACCTCATCGATCGGCAACACCGCGCCCTCGCGTTCGTGCGGCACGAACGGAGGAATACGGCTTTTGGTGCCGCATTTGAGGTCGAGTGCCGCGTCGGCAAGGTCGCTCAACACGGCGCTGGCTGTCGCATCCTGTCCCGCGCCACGGCCGTAATAAAGCGTGTCGCCGACCACATCGCCGCGCACGTAAATGGCGTTGAAAACGTCGTTCACGCTGGCCAGCACGTGCGCGTTGGGCACGAGGGTGGGGTAAACGGAAACTTGCACTGGCGCACAGCCGTTCGGTTTTCGCCTCGTTCCGGCAACCGTTCCGGCCTTTTTGACGATGCCCATACGGATGCCTTCCACGTAAATCTGTTTCGGTCCGACCCAGAAACCGTGCGCGAGCGAAGCGAGGATGCCAATTTTGTGCGCAGCGTCGTGACCATCGATGTCGAGGGAGGGTTGCGCTTCGGCATAGCCGAGTCGCTGCGCCTGGGCCAGAACGTCGGCGAAATCAGCTCCTTCGGCTTTCATCCGCGTGAGGATGTAATTGCAAGTGCCGTTGACGATGCCGTAGAGGCGGGTGATGCGGTTGCCGATCAATCCTTCGCGCAGGACTTTGATAATCGGAATGCCGCCGGCAACGCTCGCTTCGTAATAAAGATTGGTGCGGGAATTCTGTGCGGCTTCGAACAACTCTTCGCCGTGCGCGGAGAGCAACGCTTTATTGGCCGTGACGACCGGTTTGCCGAGCTTCAATGCGTTCAACACCAGCTCGCGCGCCGTGGTGGTGCCGCCTATCAATTCCACGATGAGAGTAACCTGAGGGTCGTTGACGACGCCCGCCCAGTCCGTGGTCAGGAGCGCGACCGGAATTTTGACCGGCCGCGGCTTGTGGATATTGCGCACGGCCATTTTGGCGACATGCAACCTGACTCCGAGGCGGGAAGAAATCAGCGCGCCATTCCGTTGAATGGCCTGAAACACGCCGCCGCCAACGGTGCCGCCGCCGATGATGCCGAGATTGACCTGCTGCAAGGTAAGGGGATCGTTGGCGCTGGAACGCGTGTCCGCTTACCACTCACCGCCGTTTCCTTGCTCGAAGCGCAGCGAGTCTCTGAGCCAGTCATCTCTTTAAGCCTCCGGCTTTGACGGAGGCCGCTGATTGCCGCGAGCCCACGCAGTGCACGGTGCCGTCGGCGGCCTGGACGATGATTTGCGCCGAACCATCGCCGTCGAGGTCGGCGATGGCGGGCAGCGAGAGGTTGGCGGGGCCCTGCCATTGCCATAAAATCCTGCCGGCGGAACGGTCGCCTGTGATCGCGATGAGTCTCGAGCCTGCCACGTAAAGGAGTTCGTCGCCCTTGCGCCCGTCGATGTCCACCGCCACCACCCGAGGGCAAGTAGGCACGGGCGCGGGCAACGACCAGAGGACTTTTCCATCGCGCGGGTCAATGGCCCGCACGCCATCGCCGTATCCGGCGGAGGCAATTTGGAACGTGCCGTCGCCCGCGAAATCAACGAGCGCGTGTTTGACGGAAGTCGTCTGTCCCACGTTGTCCTCGTTGGACGGATAATCCGCTCGACCCAAACCACGCCACACCGGCGTTCCGTTGGTGTCGAGCAGCGCGAGAATGTAGGGCGAGTCCAACAACACCTCCGCGTTCCCTTTCCCGGTGAAGCGGTGAATCATCGGCTCGCCGTAAGCCGCCCAGGCGGGCAACTTTTTTCGGCTCGCCAGTTCGACACCGTGTGTTAAGCGGCCGGTGCGTCCGTCGGCGACCCAAAAGCAGACCGGGTACAGCGAAATCAATTCATCCAGGCCGTCTCCATCGAGGTCCGCCACGCCCGGCGGAATGCCGGCGTAGCCCCAGGTGAATTGATCCGGCACGACGGCCTTTTCCTGTCGCCATATGACGGCGCCCGTGCGGCCATCGAGGAGTTGTCCGATGTCCGAGTGCATCAATCCCCGGCGCGTTTGGACGAACAGGTCGGTCCGGCCCCGGGCGCGAAAGCAGCCGGGCCACCAGAAAGTCAAGGCGCCCACGTTCCACACCGGCCGCGCGCCCGGCGTTTGGTCGAAGCGCGTCTGCCACAGGCGTGAGCCGTCAAAGCGGTAGGCGATGAGCAACGCTCCTCCCGAACTGTCCTGGCTGGCTGCGATCACCTCGTCGCCGCCGTCGCCGTCCAGGTCCGCGGCCGAAGGCCCGATCCAGCGACTGCCATCGCCCATCCCCCGCCCCGGACGTCGCCACGCCAGGCGCGGTGTTCGGCCCGGCGCACCCTGCCCAGGCGCGGGCGCCTGAAGCGCGACAATTTGGTCCGCGGCGCCCTCCACGACAACCGTCATGGGACCATTGGGAAGCAACCGAGCGGCGATCGGCGTGGACACCGTGACACCCAGCGGACGGTTCTCCACGACGCGAACTTCCGCGCCTTTGCCGACAATGGAAAGTTCGGTGTCCTGTGAGACACGCAGGCGGAGCGCCGCGCCCAAACCGCCTGCGACGGGCGAAAGCGCCAGCATTTGCCAGTCGCCTGCGAATCCGGACACCTGCCAAACCTCTTCGAGTTCTCCGTCCTTTGCCAAGCGCATAGCCTTCAGTGTCGTTGGAAACGGCGCTTCGGCGTCCGCCTTTCGTTGCGCGACCAGGAAGGCAGGTCTCCGGCCTCGGCCACTTTCACTCAGCAGGACCTGCCGCATTCCCGTCGAAGCCGAGGTGGACCAGGTCGCGTCCATTCCCGGCAGGTCCGCGCACACCCAGGCAGAGTTCGTTTGCGACCACTTAACGGAGGGCGCTCCGCGGCTCAGGTCCACCAGTTGAATGATCCCAAACGCGGGCACCAACGCGCCGTCCGTTCCGATCACGAACAGCCTGGCTTTGCCGTCGGCTTCCAAATCCGCGGCGCCTTGCACGAATTGCCGGGGCAAATCAAACAGCGGCTCGCCGGTCGCGGCGCTCAGCACCACCACGTGCCATTCGCCGTCACCGGAGTCGTTGAAGAGGTTCAACACGATTTCCGGGCGGGCATCTCCAGTGACGTCCGCCACGGGGCGCGGCCCGATCTGCGGCCACTTCTTGCGCTCTTCAATATTCTGCTCGATGTCCCGCCGCCAGCGCACCGAGAGCCGCTGGGCTTCTGGTTTCTTCGGGTCATAGTTCAACACGTCAATGTGGCTTTGGAAGTCGCCGATGGTGATGAGTTCCTTTTGCCCGTCTGCGTCCACATCAGCCAGCCCGAACCAGCCGTAAGGGCGGCTATGGTGATAACGCAGTTCGGTTTCTTTGCGCCCGGTGGTCCCCTCGAAAATCATGACCCGATAGTGCGCGGCGACACAGACCTCCGGCACGCCGTCGCCGTCCAGGTCATAGACGATGTTCAGCGGCTGGAAGATCGTGTCCTCCGGCGGGTCCGTCTGCCAGACGAGGCGCGGCTTGTCGAAACCCTGATCGTAAGCGAAGAGCTGGAGCCGGCAAACTTTCTGGTCCGTCCAGGTGTGGTCCCACGCCACGCGCTGCAAGCCTTTGACGTTCGGCAGAATTTTTGCCCACCGTTCGTGATAACTTTCCACAGCGGGCCGCAAAGTCCCGCTGCCATCGAGGTCGAGAGCGGTTGGCCCCGGCCCGGGCACCTCAGGTTCGGGACGGACCGTGGCCGCGTCTGTGGCAACAAAGCGCAGTGGATGGTCACCTGGTGTCGGGAGGATTTCCACCAGCAGGTCACGACCGGCGACGGAATAAGACCAAAGCGTCTGAGGCTTCGCGATGTTGCCGTGGAGGGGAGAGCGGGCCGTCAGCGCCGGGTCGTGCGCGTAACGGGGCCAGCCGTCCGAATCGCCTGAACCTGGCGCGGCGGCACCGGCGAGCCCTGCCAGCCAGGGCAACAGGCACACGACGCAACATTCCATGCGCTTCTGCGAACGTCTTTTCCGACAGTTGAATGCGTTCAATTTCAGTCGTCTGCTCAGCAAGACCGGCGGGAGCTTGAGCCCTCAATCCTTCGAAATGAATGGACGCGGCGGATCTCTGCCGTCGGATGATGTCGCGCACGATTGATCTGTCGGCGCGACACGTGCGATCACTGGATTTGATCCTCGCAGGCCCGGAATCTTTTTGACAGGAACAGTTGCTCCGACTTGGTCTCCGCCAGTTGCAGCGATCTTCGGAAGTATCCGGCAGCCGCCAGCGGATCGTTCAACTGAGCCTCGAATTCGCCCAGCACGGCATAAAGCAGGTAATAAGAATCCAACTTTTCCCGGCCTTGAATGGCGGCAACCGCATCCAGGCCCGCTCCTGGCCCGTGGATGTTGGCCACCACAATGGCGCGATTGAGGGCGATGACCGGCGAATCATCAAATTCAACCAGGCGATCATACAGCGACAGGATTTGCCGCCAGTCCGTGGACTCATAATCCTTCGCCGCGCAGTGACAGGCGGCGACGCCCGCCTGCAGATGATACTCGGTGATCTCTTCACCTGCAGCCGACTGCGCGAAGTGAAACATGCCCCGCGCGATCATCGGTTGATCCCATCGCGTCCGGTCCTGCTCCTTGAGGAGCAGCAGGTTGCCCTCACCGTCCACGCGAGTTGGGATTCGTGCGGCGTTCAACAGCATCAGCGCCAGCAACGCATGGGTCTTGGGCTGGTTGCCGGCCGGATGTTCCACCAGCAAACTCGTCAGGCGAATCGCCTCCTGCCAGATATCTTCTCGAACCAGCTTTTCGCCGCTGGAAGCTTTGTAGCCCTCGTTGAAAAGGAGGTAGAGCGATTGCAAAACACCGTCCAATCGCCGCGCCAACTCCTCGCCTTCAGGTATCTCGAAAGGAATCCGTGCCTCGCGAATCCTTTGTTTCGCCCGTGTCAACCGCTTGGCAATCGCCGCGTCGGTCGTCAGAAATGCCCGTGCGATTTCCGCCACACTGAAGCCGCAGAGGGTATTCAGGGCGAGCGCGACTTGCGCCTCCGCCGGAACCAGCGGATGGCAGCACACGAACACCATCCGCAAACGGTCATCCGCAAGTTCCTGGTCGGGGAAAATCGCAACGTCGGGCGCGGGGCTTTGTCGTCCCTCCATCAACCGGATGATTTCACCTTCCTTGTCGCGGAAGACTTTTTGGCGCCGGACCACATCCAGCGCCAGGTTGCGGGAAGCCCGCATGATCCACGCGGCAGGATTTTTCGGAACGCCGTAAAACGGCCAGGTCTGCAACGCTCGGGCCAGCGCTTCCTGAACCACGTCTTCGGCCAAGCTAAGGTGCTCGACGCCGAAAATTCTCGTCAAGGTGGCCACTATCTTTCCCGCCTCATGACGGAAAAGATGTTCCACCACCTGGGACACTTCCTGTGGCTCCTGGCTGTTGATCTCGGATGGATTCACTCGCTGCTTTCCAACGGTAGCGTCGGGCCTGCGGCTGCGCTCACAGAGCGCACGCTCCAGCAGATCAGGACACGACGCAAAGGTCACGCGTTCAAAACATTCCTTTTGATTCGTTGACGCAGGGCGGCGCTCGTTGACTCGCTTTGCCCTAGGCTGATTTCTTTCGGGCTTTCAGCCCGTTCAATGTGAGCCTCCTCACGTCCGCTGCTACGGGCTGAAAAGTTTTTCCAACTCTCCTTCATCGCTTCATCTGCTTTCGGTTCGGTGAGTGCAGTCGCGGCGCTATTGCTTGGGCGCTGTTTCCGCCACCGATTTCATTGCCGCCAGTCCCTGCTCGAACTGGCCGCCGACCATTTTGTCCATGTTCATGAAAAGGTGGATTGTCTTGGCCATGAAATTGTTTTTGCCGAACATGCTCCACGCGGCCACTGTTTGATTGCCTTCGGGTTTGAAGGTGAACTCAGCTGCGCATGTGGACGCGAAGGGCTTCAGGAATTCAAGATTGATCCTGATCAGATCGCTCGGACGGCTCTCGGTGATCGTCATGCTTCCTTCGCCAACTTTGCTGTTGCCGACCCACCGGTAGATCGCGCCTGTTCCTGCCGATGGACCTTCGAAGGTCCTCTTGAGTGCGGGATCGATTTTCTCCCACGGCGACCATGCCTCCCATTTGTGGAAATCGTTCACTTGGGCAAACACAACGGCCGCTGGAGCGGAGATGGTGGCTGTCCGCGAGACGCGGAAGTCGGCAGGCTGCAGAGCCACGATGACCAGGAACACGACGATGATGACAGCAAGAGCTATGAGGAACTTGATCAGCATAATGATTTTTCTCCAGGTTGGGTTGAGGCAGGAATTGTCTTCTGTTCATTTAATCGTTCAAAGATTGGGCGTTCGCCGGGAATCTTCGGTTGTCCCGACGGGGCGATGGGGTTCAAGGCAGTCGGAAGATCACGAGGTCGCGTGAGCGATCTGCGCTTCGGACCGGAGCTCTTCAGCGATTGGACATTCGCCCGCCACGGGTCTCACCTCCACGCGGATGCCATACGGCAGACCCGGACACTCTTTGGCGATGGCCACCGACTCGTCGAGGGTGTTCACCTTGAGGAGAAAGTAACCGCCAATCGTTTCCTTGGATTCGGCGAACGGACCGTCAGACACCACGCGCCCATTCTTGCCGGATACGATTTTCCCCTCAGGCTCGAGCGGGTTTCCGGCCACGGCTTTGCCCTGGTCTTTCAACCGGTTGAACCACGCCATCCACTGGTCAGCGACCTGTTGCATTTCTTCCGGCGAGAGACCCCTGTACCAGTCCGTGCCGCGAAATATCAGCATATATCCTTTTTGCGATTGTGTGCTCATAATTTTCTTTCGTTTTGTTGGTTGAATGTTTTGCTCGCACCAATGATGCGACGAATGAGGGAGCGTCTTCAGGACAATTATTTTGCGTTTTGATTCCTTGCCGTCGACTCGGAAGACACCATAATAACGGTCGTTCGATGAATACCGGTAGAGATTCTCGCCGACTTTGTGAAACTCACCTTTGCGAGAGTGAGTCTGCCCGTTTGTCGTCGCGCCCTTTTCCATACGGCGCAACATACAGTAGAGAAGGGGAAATCTAGCCTTGCCGACGATTCATCGTAACACGCTGAAATAGAATTGGATGGGGTCGTAGCTCAGTTGGTAGAGCGTCTCGTTCGCAATGAGAAGGTCAGGGGTTCGACTCCCCTCGACTCCACCATTTTGATAATCAATAAGTTATGTTAGAAATGGAGGCTCGTGGCAACCCGCCGTGGCAACAAATCCATCCGTGTCAGGGGTGTTCGACCGTGTTGACACAAGGCGAGCGTGATACTACTCTGATACCGCAATGCCGCGCAAGGTGCGCCAACTGATTGCCGACTTGGAACATGCGGGGTTTGTCAATCGGGGAGGCAAAGGCAGTCGCAACTTTACGCATCCGAAAGGTGTGCGGGTGACGTTGAGCGGCAATCCTGGCGACGATGTCAAGCACTACCAGGAGCGGGACGTTCGGCGGGCATTGGACCTGGTGAAAGAGTGACACTTTTATGACTCGCAAGCAGATCAAAGAGCAAGCGGCGCGATACACGAAGTTCGTGGAATGGAGCGACCAAGACCGGTGCTTCATCGGTCGTTGCCCGGAACTCATGCTGGGCGGCGTGCATGGCGACGATGAAGCTAAAGTCTATGCCGAGTTGTGTGGGGCAGTGGAAGAAATGATCGAACTGATGGCCAAGGATAAACACCCACTGCCGGAGCCTCTGGCCAAAAAGGAATTCAGCGGCAAGTTTGTGCTGCGCATTGAACCTGCGTTGCACCGCCGCTTGGCAGCCAAGGCGCTCGCCGGCGGGGACAGCCTCAACAGTTATTGCGTCAAGATGCTCTGCAAAGCGTGAAGGCATTTTTGGCGCGGTTGCTGGACGCTCGCCGGACGCTGGATGCGATGATTCTCCGCGGCGAATGCAAGTCTGACACTCAATCGCGTGCGGACTCTGGCGCGGCATTTTGGCGCGTCCACCGACGCGTTCCTTGCGTGAAGGCGCCTGCCTCGCATCGTTCGATAAACACGACGATGGCTGCGCTCTGCGTCGAGCTCTACAACACCCAAAATGATAATGAGATACGCGCGTTCCTTGGAACTCAAGGATGGGTTAACTTGGACGCTTTTGTGACGCCGGTTTGCAGTCACCATCGCCAACCGCTTTGCAAGGTCAGGCCCGAAGTGACCTAGTTGGTGCTTCGCGCCGAACAAGGTCACAAAACCGAGCGGTTTGCCAGAGCGTTTTTAACGCTGTCTTGATTCTCACTCACACATGCCAGGACCGCAAGGTATCCAGTGTTTATGGTCCGGCTGGATTGCAAGCGTAACTCATTGATTCCCAACCCAAATCTTGAGGTCGCGATTCGGGACATTTTTTGTGCAAATTTGAGACGGTGCGGGGGCTGCTTACCATCCATCGAATTGAAAATGAAAATGACTCTTTGCTTGAATAGGAGACGGCCCACAGCGCTCTGTTTGCCCGAACTTTTACCGCCCTCTTTTGTACCAGTCGAACCCCTTCGACCGCAGGACGCTCCTGCGACGCCCCGGTGAGCAATCTCGGCGGCTGCCCTGAGGGAAATACCGATATTCAGCTTCTTCGACCCACTCGATTCAGCTTGCACAGATGAGCAGATACAAACCACCCAGCGTGCTGCAAGCGATGAAGGTCATTCTCAGCGCGCATCAGGATTTAGAGGGCATCTTTCGCAACCTCGACTCTGAACTGGCCGAGGCCAGGGAAGTCAGCAAGGCGCTGGACGAGGCCATCAACTGCATCAAAGGCCACAA
>QHOP01000270.1:6800-14399 GCA_003219345.1 Verrucomicrobiota bacterium | reverse complement strand
CAGCGTCCCGCTCAGCGCGTTGCTGTCCTGGCCGTCGACAAAACCACTGTAACGGACCGTGAACGCCGGATTGGCCTGCCCATACACTTTGCTCTGATCGTCGGCGGTGATCGTCAATGCCGCCGCCGTTACCGTCAGCGTCCCGTTGCTCAGCGTCAGACTGTAGTTGTCGTCGCTGCCACCCGAAAGCGTAATCTCATAAGCTCCGATCGGGCTGTTGGTCTCCGCCAGCGTGCTCGCCACCGGCGGCGCGTCAATCACCGCCGCGGTCTCCCCGTTGACAAAGCCGCTGTAATTGATCGTGAACACCGGGTTGGTGGTCCCATACGCCCGGCTCTGGTCCTCCGCCTGGGCGATCAACTCCGCTTGGCTCACCGTCAGCGTCCCGTCCACGAAAGTGAAGCTGTAATTGGCCGCACTCAACGTCCCTTGGGTGATGGTGATCGGATACGGACTGCCCGCCACCGGGCTGTTGGTGTTGGCCGTCGCGCTCAACGTCGGTATGCCGCTCAATACGCTCGCATTCTCACCGGGAACAAACCCGCTGTAACTGGCCGTCAACACAGGGCCGGCAGCCCCATAAACCTTGGTCTGGTTGACGGCTGCAACCGTCAATCCTTTGGCCGTGATATTCGCCGTGGTGGTGGGTTGCGTCAGGGTGTAGTTGGCCGCGTCCACGCCGCTGATCGTCAGCCCGCTCACACTCACTGTCTTGCCGTTGCCCACGGCCTTGTCCGAAAATACGCCTGAGGCACTCGCGCTGTTCAACGTCACTGTGTCGCCGCCCGCCACGCCCACCAACGCCGCGCCGCCCACGTTGAGCGTCGCGCCGGTGGTCCCGTCGTAAACCTTGTTGCTCGCCGTCACACCGTTGACCGTCAACCCTGCCGCCGTGATGTTGGTGGTCGTTGTAGCAGTGCTCGAAACCAGCACATAGTTGCCCGCATCGGCGCCACTCAGACTCAGACCCGTGGTCGTTACCGTCTTGCCATTGCCGACATTTTTGTCGGCAAACGTGGCGGTGCCACCGGTCAGGCTGACAACATCGGAGTTAATCACGCCGGCGAGCGTACGGGTCGCAATTGTGGCGGACATCGCGCCGTCATAAGTTTTGTTGCTGGCGGTGATGCTTCCCGTCAATGGTTTTTGGGCGACCGAAATAGTCTGGCTTGCCGGGGTCGCCGGGTTCCAATTGGCGTTGCCGGCCTGCGAAGCTTGAATGGTAACCGATCCCGCGCCCGTGATGGTGAGGGTGTTACCCGACACGGTAGCCGGCGCCGCGGTCACGCTGTAGCTCGCGGTCAGGCCAGATGAAGCGGTCGCACCGAGCGTGATCGGCGCAACGCCATAAGTCTGATTGCCCGGCGAGCTGAATGTGATCGTCTGATTGCCCGGGTTAACCGCGGTCGTGGAGCCGGTGTTAGCAGTAACCCCTGCATGCGTTACGTCGCCGGCTGTAACCGTCGCGCTCCCGGCCGTCTCGAACGTTACGCCGAACGTTTGCGTCCCGCCGCTCAATGCCGCATTAGTCGGCAAAATCGCGTTACTGTCGCTGGACGTGATCGCCACGGTGTCGTTGGTGCTGATTAAATTCCAGTTGGCGTCCACGGCATTGGCCGTCACGTTGAACACTGTCCCCACTGTTTGCGCCGCCGGCGTGCCTGCCTTGCCGCTGGCGCTGCCCGGCGCCGCTGTTTCTCCCGGCATTAGTAATTGAAGCTTGGCAAACGCTCCAGGATTGACCGTCAGGCTTGAACTGGGAATTCCGGTCAGGGTTCCATCGGTGGCAGTGATGGTTGTCGTCTCGGCCTTCAGCAAAGTCGTCGCCAGCGTGTTGGAAGACCGACCGTTGGTAAAGGTCACGGAGGTCGTGTAGGTGGGACTCCCGCCAGGCCCGGTGTAACTGATTGTCTTCGCGCCGGCATAGCTTGTGACCACGTTGGTGAATTTGTCGGTCGCAGTGAGCTTCACCAGATTGAATGGCGTTCCTGCCGTTTGATTGCTGACTGTGCCCGAGTTGCCGACGCCGTTGGTGAACGTTTGACCGGGCAAGGTCAGGAACAAGTTCGTGGCTGCTCCAGGCACGACGGTCACTGTGCCTGAATCAGTTGTGGCCAGCGCTCCAGAAGTTGCGCGGATAGTGGCTGTTCCCGTCAAGCGGCCCGTAAATACCGCGCTCTTGCTGTCGGCGGCCGGCGCCAGGTCCCCGTTCACCACGCCGCCGGTTTTGGTCGGCAAGGACCAGGCGCTGGCGGCGACGTTGGCGACAAAATTTCCGCTGCCGTCCCGCGTGATCGCATAAACCATAAGCGGATTGCCCGCGGTCACGTTTTGCGCCGGGACGACCGTGCCGCTGCCGTCGGCGGCCGTCTCCACGTTCACCGCGCTGGCGGGCGCTGGATTGATCGTAAACGAACTGCTGGTTGCGCTCGTCAAACCCGCAGCCGAAGCTGTAAGGGTCTCGTTGCCCGCGTTCGTGATGCTCAAAGTGCTGAAGGTCGCTGATCCATTCGCCGCGGTGGCTACAGTGGTCGTGCCTTGCAATGTTCCCCCGCCGTTCAATGTCAGTGAAACGTTTGTCCCGCCGCGCGATAAATTATTACCGAATTGGTCCTGAACCTGAACCACGACACTGGCCATCGTTACCACCGCAGTCGTGTTCTGTGGCTGCGTGGTAAACGCCAGCTTGTTCGGCGCCGCCGGGTTGATCACGACGCCGATTCGGGTTCCGGTCGTTGAATTGGAATCTGTGCCGATAATATTCACCGTCTCAGCGACGATGTCTTTGGTGCTGATGGTGAAGGCGCCATTCGACAAGGTTTTCGTATTGTCGCCAAACGTGCTGTCGCCATTGCTGTCGAACTGCGCATTCCCCGTGCTGCTGTTCAGCGTCACGATCGTTGTGCTGTCCGGCACGGTTTGATTGAAAATGTCCTGCGCAGTGACGGTGGTGTTGAAGGCTGTTCCCGCCGTCTGGGGCGAGGCGGCCGTGACTACATAATGGTCGATCGCCGGTTCGCCAACCGCGAAATCCCCGAAAGCACTCAACCCAGTGGCTTGCGTGTTGGTGGCATTGTGCGCGCCAGTGGTTGTCGTTGACCAACTGCCGGCATAAGGCCGCACCACGAAATTACCGGTGTTGGCTCCGGCATCCACGTCACCGGAAACAAAATTGAAAGTAGCGCTGTAGGAGGAAACCGCGATTCCGCTGGGTGAGTTCGTCAGCGTCCAGTAACGGGTGGCATCCTTGTTGGCATTGATGCCCGAAGTGGAGACATTCGGATGCTCGCCGGCGATCGTTCTGGCGGTCAGGCTGCCCGCCGTGGTCACATTGAACGAGGTAAGAGCGATGGGAGTGTAATTCAACGCATCCCCGATCGGGAAGGTAAAGGACTGCGGATTGCCGACGGTGTCGAAGGCCTTCTGCAGCGTGCCGTTGATGTAGCTGCTGCTGCTGCCACCGGAGACCGCTGCTGCGCCAGTCGCGGTGACATTAATCAGGTTTGTGCCGGTGTTGAGCACACCGCTGGACAGAGTCAAGGTGCCGTACACGCTCATGGTGATGCCCAGAGTCACGCCGGCGCCGTTGCTGATGGTCAGATTCTGGATGAAGACTGGGAAGCCAGACAGGCCGACTCCGACGAATTGAGGGGTAGTGCCGTTGAGCACGTAGGTGCCAGCGGCGGTAAATGACCGATTCGTCGTCTGGATGTTGCCAGTCGCCCCCGACAGGCTGACGCAATTCGGATCACCGAGGCCCAGCGTGCCGCCGGAACTCAGAGTGAACGTGCCAGCGCCGCTGATCACGTTGGTCCCACAATTGAGCGTGCCGTTGTTGCTTACGGTAAAATTCTGGCCGGTGGCGACGCTGAGGCCGTTGTTCAAAGTCAGCGACGCGCCGGCGTTGACGGTGAAGCTTATGTTCGCGGTGTTGATGGCGCCCGCGGATTGCGTGAACGTTTTGTTGGCCCCGGTGAAATTGAGTGCAAGTCCGCCGGCGCCAGAGCACAGAAACGTGCCTCCTGTTTGATTATATGAGCCGCCCAGGTTGATGGTGGCGGCGGTCACGCCGTTATTCGCGTCCAGCGTGCCGCCCTGGAGATTCAAATTGCCGCCGATGGTGAGAGTGAGCGTGGTGCCGTCGCCGTTTTGCCGGGCCATCAGCGCGCCGCTACCCGTGCTGACCACGGTGAAGTCACCATTCACGGTGGCAATGTTTCCATGCAAAGTGATCGTTCCCGTCTGACCCGGACAGTTCCACGTGAAGTTGTAAAAGTTTTGGGCCAGTCCTCCGGGCGGGGAATTGGCGGTGTTATAGGTCGTGTAACCGGTGATTTCACAAGTCGAACCGGCGTTCCACGTCGCCGTTGGAATCGTGCCGGCGCTGGTTGTGTAAGTGTGTTGATATTTTCCAGCCGAGGCGAAGGTCAGGGTGCCGGTGGTGTTGACGGTGCCCGAATTCTGCAAAATGCCGCCGGACTCGACCACGACCGCTGCGCCTGCGTTGATCGTCAATGTGCCAGCGACATTCACCGTGCCGAACACGTCCAGGTCTGTGCCCGCCCCGTTGGCTATCGTCAGGATGAACGGGCTGCTAACGGTGATCTGGCCGCCGGCCTGAACGACGACCTGATCCGCAGTGACACTGGCGGCTACCGTCACCGTGTGGCCGGCGCGAATCGTGATCTGGCCATCCAAACTGGTGGGCGTTGCCACGGCCGCAACCCAGCTCGCCCCGTTGAATCGTTCCCAGGTGCTGGTGCTGCTCCAGTTGCCGCTCTGTATTGAACGGTAATCTCCGACTGCCTGACCCCACGCGGTGCCTCCGCCGACAAGTCCGAAGAGGACGACGGCGCAGAAGACTTGCGCCAACTGAAGCGGAAACAACGCGCGAAAGGGGATGCTGGTTGTTTTCTTCATGATGTTGGCGGGAAGCTGGACCTTTGCAGCGATTATCGGTCAGTTGGGCGGAGGAAGACGTTAATGAGAGCCTCAGGCAGATACAGCGTTGCCACAGTCTGTGGCAGCGCCATTGACTGCGGAAAGGCGGCTCGTGTCGGCGATCCAGTCGCAACCGAAGCCGTGTCCCAGCGCTGAAAGAATGCAGCCCGGACTCCAAGCTCGTCGGGTTCCATTACGCTGACGACTGTTATCGGCTGACTGTTTGTCCAGTTTCTCATGTTAAGAAATAGGACATAGCACGCGTGCTGCCAGTATTAAGACTGGGAATGTCTGAGAATGAGCCACTATCATAAGTATTTGTAACCTCTGCGCTTACGAAGCGCGTCGTTTCTTATCTCGTCCAGCAGATTTCATTCTCGAAGACCGGGTAATCCGCATGTCGGAGGTCAGGACACACAGGGTCTATAGTTGAGAATCAGAGAAGAGAGAAAGCCGCGGAAAGGAGGCGTGGTGGCAAAGCATCAGGAGAAGGCGCGCTACTCTCCTTGGACGCTCTCTTCGACTTCCATCAATCGTATTTTAAGCCACGAACTTCTTCGCCACCATCGAGGCGTTGTGCCCGCCGAAGCCGAACGAGTTGTTCAACACCGCGCTGACGGTCATCTCCCGCGCTGTGTTTGGGACGTAATCCAGATCGCACTCGGGGTCGGGATGTTCGTAATTGATGGTCGGTGGGACGACGTTGGTTTGGATCGCTTTGGCGCAGATCGCCATTTCCACCGCGCCCGACGCGCCGAGCATGTGCCCGGTAGCGCCCTTGGTGGAACTGACGGCGATCCGCCTGGCGTGAGCGCCGAAAACGGTCTCGATCGCCTGCGTTTCGCAAATGTCGCCCTGTGGCGTGGAAGTGCCGTGGGCGTTGATGTAGGAAATATCTCCGGGGCGCAGCCCGGCGGAGCGCAAAGCCGCTTTCATGCATCGGGCCGCCCCTTCGCCTTCGGGCGCGGGGGCCGTCATGTGATTGGCATCGGCCGTGTTGCCATAGCCGATCATTTCGCAGTAGATTCTCGCGCCGCGCGCCCGAGCGTGTTCCAGGTCTTCCATCACGATGACGCCCGCGCCCTCCCCCATCACGAAGCCGTCCCGCTCGGCGTCGAACGGACGGGAAGCGCGTTGCGGATCGTCGTTGCGCGTGCTCAAGGCCTTCATCGCGCAGAAGCCCCCAATGCCCATCGGCACGATGGTGGCCTCCGTTCCACCGGCGAACATGACTTTGGCGTCGCCCATTTTGATCGTCCGCCAGGCTTCGCCAATCGCATGGGTGGACGTGGCGCAGGCGGAGCACGTGGCCAGATTCGGTCCCCGCAGCTTGTAGAACATGGAGAAAAGTCCCGAAGCCATGTTCAAAATGAGCATGGGGATGAGGAACGGCGAAAGGCGTCCCGGCCCTTTGCTCAACAAAATTTTGTGCTGTTCCTCGACGGTGTACAGTCCGCCGATGCCGGAGCCGATGAACACACCGGTTTCATCGCGGTCCAGTTTGTCGAGGTCCAGTCCGGCGTCCTTCAACGCCTGGTAGCCGGCGTAAACGCCGAACTGCGCGAAGCGGTCGGTGCGCCGGATTTCCTTGGGCGAAGGAAAAGCAGGAGCAGGATCAAAATTTTTCACTTCGGCGGCAATCTGACAATCGTACTTGGAGACGTCGAACGCAGTGATTTTATCAATGCCGCAGCGACCAGCGACGATGTTGTTCCAGAACGTGTCAAAGTCCAGGCCGAGCGCTGATACGACGCCCAGTCCGGTCACCACCACCCGCCGTTCTGTCGAATTGCCGATCATTAAAGAAACGGGGCAGCTCGCGCTGAAACCAGCGGCCGCTGCCCCGGAGAATCCGTCTTCCTGATTATTTCTGTTTTTCCTCGATGTATTTGATCACATCGCCCACGCTCTGCAGCTTTTCCGCTTCTTCATCGGGGATTTCCTGGCCAAATTCCTCTTCCAGGGCCATGACGAGCTCAACGGTGTCGAGGGAATCTGCTCCCAAATCCTCAATGAACTTCGCCTCGGGTGTCACCTGGTCCGGGTTCACACCGAGTTGCTCGGTGATGATCGCCTTCACTCTCTGTTCGATTGTTTTTTCAGCAGCCATGAGGTTCTCCGTTTTGATTTGATGATGTGTGTCTAAGCGACGCTCCGAAAGGCGTCAAGCCCTGAATGGCAAAAAGGTCCCTGCGGCTCCAGCGCTTTGCCTGACAAAAAACATGCTTTTCATTCGACCTAGTCTTCTCTATCGGCGTGAATAGCCGCCGTCCAGTCGATTTTACATCACCATCCCGCCGTCCACTGTGATCACTTGCCCGGTGATGTAACGGGCTGCCGGACTGGCCAGAAACAACGCCGCATTCGCGATATCGTCCGGTTGTCCAAAGGCATTCAAAGGAATTCTCTGCAATAACTCCTGGCGGACTTCATCGCTTATCGCCGCTGTCATGTCCGTCTCTACGAACCCCGGAGCCAGAGCGTTCACCGTGATGCCGCGCGAGGCCAGTTCGCGAGCGACCGACTTGGTAAACCCGATCAGCGCGGCTTTGCTCGCCGCGTAGTTGGACTGGCCGGCATTGCCGATCAAACCGGTGACGGAAGACACGTTGATGACGCAGCCGGAACGCCGCTTGATGAACGCCCGCGCAAACGCCT
>QHOP01000270.1:0-6730 GCA_003219345.1 Verrucomicrobiota bacterium | reverse complement strand
AACGGCCCTGGATTCAGCCACGTCCACGGCGTGCGCCCACGCCTTGCGTCCCAAAGCGCGCACTTCGTTGGCGACCTTCCCGGAGTTTTCCGCCGTGCGTGAGACGCAGACGATGTCCGCGCCTTCGGCGGCAAATTTTAACGCAATGGCGCGCCCGATGCCGCGGCCGGCGCCAGTCACGACCGCGATCTGATTGGCGAGTTGGCTCATCGCTGCGGTTCTTTAACCACGGATGAACACGAATGAACACGAAAATTTTCGTCTCTGTTCAATCCCTGGTCAAATGGCCTTCGCCGTCGCCTCCAGGCTCGACTCGTCGGTCACGTTGAACAGCTGCGTGTTCTTGTCGATTCGTTTCATAAAACCGCTCAACGCTTTGCCCGGGCCCAATTCGATGAAACGCGTGTACCCTTGCGTCAACAAATAACGCATCGACTCTTCCCATCGCACCGAGGACGTCACTTGCCGCACCAGCAGCGATTGAATGTCGGCGACGGCGCCGTGTGGTTTGGCGGTGACATTGGAAACCACGGTCAACGTTGGTGACTGCAGCCGCACCGCGGCCAACGCCGCCTGCAATTTCGGCTGCGCGCTGGCCATGAGCGCCGAGTGATACGCGCCGGCCACGGTCAAGGGCAGCGCCTTCTTCGCGCCTTTGGCCCTGGCCAGTTCGCAAGCCTGGATGATTTTCTCCGACTCGCCCGAGACCACGATTTGGCCCGGACAATTCAGATTGGCCAGTTCGACTCCTGCTTGCGCGCAGACCTCGCGAGTGGGCGCTTCGCCAAGGCCGATGATCGCCGCCATGCCGCCCTTCGTGACTTCGCACGCCTCTTGCATGAAACGCCCGCGTTGGCGCACCAGCTTCAGTCCATCTTCAAAATTCAACGCGCCCGCGGCCGTCAGCGCCGTGAATTCGCCGAGCGACAATCCCGCCGCCGCCTCGAATTTCAGCGACGGCACGCGCTCCTTCAACAATTGGAAGGCGACCCAGCTCACCAGATAAATTCCAGGCTGGGCATTTTCGGTCTTCGTCAGCTCCAGCTCCGGTCCTTTGAAACAAATACCCGCCAGATCGTAACCCAACGCGGCGTTGGCGCGGTCAAACAACGCCCGCCCGGTTGGAAATTTGTCCGCCAGATCCTTTCCCACCCCGACCGATTGGGCACCCTGGCCGGCAAATAACAAAGCGGTTCTGCTCATCGAGGCCGTGAGCTAAACACGTATTGGGGTCGAAGAGAAAGAATGAAAATCCAACCGCGGATGGACTCAGCGCGGTGGAGCCGCAACCAAGGCGGAGCGCGCTCGGTCCCCGTTCGCAGGTGTTTAGCGGCGTAGCGGCGGGCGTCTCGCCTGCCGTAGAGCCAGGCATCCTGCCCGGCGGAACCATCTGATGCATACTCCAAATCCTCGCGTTTCCGCTTTCAAGGACGGTCTGGCCGGGGGCAACGGAACAATGTTGGCCGGGTGTCGTTTGGATAGCGTTCACGCCCCAACCCGTTGTTGTCCGTCACCAGCCAGAAGGTGCTCGCATCAACGGCCAGCCCTTCCATCACGCCTACAAACGGGAGACGGCGGCGATAGATGTTTTCAGGAGCAAACTCCACCTCGCGGAAATCGTACTCGGCCAAAACGCGGTGAGAACGAGGGTTAACCCGCAGGATGACATGGTCTTCGCGCATCAAAACATACAGTTCGCCGCGAAACCAGCAGAGATCCGAATAGTGCGGCCCCCAAAACGAGACGACACTCGACCGCACCTCGAAATCGTCCACCACTTTGAGCCTCTTGAGATCCACCGCGATGATCCGTCCTTGCTCGCGTTCGTTGGCCACATAAAGGCTGCCGCCGCCGATGGCGATGCCTTCGAACGACGCGTTGCGGTCGGTCGAACTGAAATATTTTTGCACCGGCGACCAATCAATGTTCAGGCGCTCCACCCGGCGCGAGCCGGGGTCCCAGCGCAGAATCCACCGGTTTTCCTCTTCGCAAACGTAGATGCGTCCCAGCCCGTCCTCCGTTACGCCCTCGCAGTCGTAGCGTCCGGTCTTTTCCGCGGCGAACGGCGCGAGTTGCTCCGGAGTGAAGCAGTCGGGCAGTTTCACCAGATCAGCGGCGTCCGTGTTTGGGATGAATTCAATGCGGTAAACGGACGCGCCGCGGTCGCTCACTGTTAGCAAGTCACCGTCGGGCGCGAGAAAGAGTCCCGAGGCGTCGAAGCGCTCGCCCTCCGGCAAATTCAATTGCCGGGTCCGGGTCGCCTCCAGCGCGTAATGAGGCCACGGCGCTGATTTGAGCCGCGGCGTTGTCGCGCAGGCGGTCAGCAATGCCACAATGAGCGCAGGGCCAGCAACGAAAAAAGTCCGCATTCGCGTTTTGTACCAAAAGAATCCGCGCTGACAAGATTGTGCGCATCCGCAGAAGATTTAATTGGGACCACTAGGAGTTGCGAGGAACGCACGCGGCTTATCACCCTCGGCAGAAGCACGCCGTCCCGCCCCTAAAACCGGTTTCGCTTGCTTCTTGATGCCGACCGGGGCGACGGCTATTGTTACGGGCGCGTGGTTGTGGGCAAAGCGCGTTCACCCCGCGCAAGAACGTTGAGCGTGTCGTCGTCCAACCGCGGGCGGCGCAACGGCTCCGGGAGTTTTAGTTATGACGACCTACCACATTGCTTGCGACCTGGGCGCGGAAAGCGGCCGCGTGATCTTGGGAACTCTCAACAACGGAAAGCTCCTGCTGAGCGATCTTCACCGTTTTAACAACCAGTCCGTCAAGGACAAGGACTCGCTCTACTGGGACATCCCTCAACTCTTCCAGGAGGTCCTGATCGGCCTGCGCAAAGTCGCCGAGCGCGAGGACCCCGTCGCCAGTGTCAGTTGCGATTCCTGGGGGGTGGACTACATGCTCTTCGGGACAGACGGCTCGCTGATCCCGCCAACCTACCATTATCGCGACCCGCGTTCCCGCGCCGGCATGAAGGAAGTGCTGGCCAAAGTTCCGTGGGAAACCATTTACGCCGAGACGGGCATCCAAAAAATGCCGATCAACACGTTGTTCCAGTTGGGCGCGGAAAAGCCCAAGCGGATCGGCAAAGCGCACCAATTGCTGTCTGTGGCGGACGGGTTCAATTATCTCCTCTCGGGTGTTGCCAAATTCGAAATCACGATGGCCAGCACGACGCAGCTTTACAACCCCATCACAAAAAACTGGTCGGACAAATTGATTCAGACCTTGCGGCTGCCGCCCAAACTCCTTCCGCAAGTTGTCCCGTCTGGAACCGTGCTGGGCCCGTTGCGTTCCGACATTGCCCAGCAAACCAAGTTGGAGGACGTACAGGTCGTTGCCTCCTGTTCGCACGACACGGCCGCCGCCGTGGCAGGCCTTCCCGCCGCCGGTCAGAATTGGGCCTTCTTGAGTTCCGGCACCTGGTCCCTGATGGGCGTCGAACTGCCCGAACCGATCATTAACGACGCGAGCAGGGAATTGAACTTCACGAACGAAATCGGCTACGGCAATTCCGTTCGACTCCTCAAAAACATCGCCGGTCTCTGGATCGTTCAGGAATGCCGCCGTTATTGGGCCGAAAAGGAACAGGACCTGGACTATGAGGTCATGACGCACCTGGCCGCGTCGTCCCCGCCCTTTGAATCATTGATCAACCCGGACGATCCGCGCTTTTTGGAACCGGGCGACATGCCTGCCAAGATCCAGGCGTTTTGCAAAGAGACCCACCAACCCGTGCCGCGGAAACCCGGTCCCACTGTTCGCTGCGTTCTGGAGAGCCTCGCGCTGCTCTACCGCAAAACGTTGCGCGACATCGAGAAAATCACCGGGCGGAGAATCGAGCGCCTGCACATCGTCGGCGGCGGAACCAGGAACAGTTTGCTGAACCACTTTACCGCCAACGCGCTCCAAATTCCGGTCGATATCGGCCCGACTGAAGCCACGGCGGCCGGCAACGTCCTCGTGCAAGCGATGGCGCTGGGACACGTGCCTTCGCTCGAACAGGCGCGCAAAATCGTTCGCGATTCGTTCAACACGGAGATCATCCAGCCGCACGCGGCCGCCTGGAACTCGGCTTTTGAACGCCTGGAAAAATTGTTCGGCACCGGCTGATCGCTGATAGACCGTTCAACAACGTCGCTTCTTGTAGCAGCCGAGGTAACGAGGCTCAATTTTCTTCGGAAACAAAGGCTGGTTCAGAGCCTCCTCACGTCGGCTGCTACTTTTTTAAAGGACCGCTACGGGTGGTGACAGGTTTGGCCAGCGGCGTAGCCGTAGCCGACGATGGCGCCCGCCACAACGGCGACGACCACAACCACGACAATCACGTCGCCCATCGTCGCCAACGGTGTCAACAGCGCGCGCCGGACTTCGCTGCCACGATCCTCATAAACCGGCAAGGCATAAGGACCGAGGTCCGTCCCGAACCAAATCAACGTGAACGCCTGATTGTCCGCGGAAATTTTCGCGAAAATCACTTCTTCGACAGGCGCGTTTGTGTTCCCGGCTTCCGACACCCGGATCAATTTCAGCTCCACAACTTTGTCCGGGCTGACGAATTTCGGTCTCTTGTGAGCCTCCAGCCGGCGAACGTTCGGTTGGAAGAAAAATGCTCGCCGACGAATGGAATCATTTTTCTCGCGCAACTCGTCGTAGGTCACGAGCACGTCTTTGTCGTCGGGGGTGCGATACAACTTCGGGTTCGGCTGCGGCGCGGGCAGGCAGTGGTTGACTCCGCCGTCATCCCAGAGCCGCCCGGTCAACGTGGAATCACGCATGGTGTCGCACCCGGTCGCCAGCGGCATCAGGGTAACAACCAGCAGACAACCAATGAATTGCCGCGACCGGTCAGGCTCGCCGTTTTTCTTCATAGCGTTTTCATAGATTTCTTCTGCCGTGGCCGCGCAGCCGCTCTGCGCAAGTTCCCGTTCTTCCCGCGCTACGTCCCGGTGTCGACGAATCGAATCAGGATCGCCACTTGGATTGTCGCAACCAGATTCATCAGGCTGTGCATCAGAATCGTCGGGATGATGGAATTCGTCTTCATTCGAGCATAACCCAGCAATAAACCGCTGGCAAAAATGCTGGCGACTCCGTACCAGTCGTATTGAAAGTGAACCACCGACCACAACAACGAAGTCAGGAGGATCGCTCCCCGGCTGCCCATCCGCGAGCGGCTGAGCCCCACAAATAGAAATCCGCGGAAAAAGATTTCTTCATTCAACGGCGCCAGGACGATGATGGCAAACCAGAACAGCGGCGGGAACCAAGCCGTCTTGTACGATTCAACGATCACCTCGGGAACAATGGGCCGACCGAGCAACGTGCTTAGCCCGTCCGACAACGCCCCCAGCGCCAGCAATGCGATGCACCAGCGGACAAGTTGTTTCGTCGGCATGCGCTTCAGCCCCAGGTAATCGAAAACAGAAATTCCTTTCCGAATCCAGGCGAACAGCCATGTCAGACCGATGCCCACCGGAGCAGCCCCGCAAGTTGCCAACGCAAGGAACAGTCCGTTCGTTTGCAACTTCTTCGGGTCCGTCAAAATCTCCCTATGCCCGCTCGACATCGCAACGACGCTGAATATCATTCCGACGACGATTTGAGCGCCAACGAAAGCCACCGCAATCGCCACCGCGAATCCGAGTGTCGTCCAAAAGCCCCATGGCCCAGGCGCAGTGACAGCGGGAAATGGCGGTGGTCTCCCTTGTGTGGGTGGCTCCACACCGCCGACAAGGTCTGCCAGCAAAACGTCTGAAATTCTCCCCTTCACCAGATCGGCTGCCTGGAGTTGTTCCGACGGGAAACTTTGCGCGACGGCCACGCAGCGCATTCCGGCTACCTTGGCCGCTTGCACACCATTCACGGCATCTTCGATCACGACGCATTGCTCCGGCGTCAGTCCCAGCTTGCGCGTCGCGGCGAGGAAAATGTCCGGTGCCGGTTTCTTCTTAACCACATCCTCAGCGCTCACGATGGCGTCCCACATCTCCGGCGGCAGGCCAATCTTTTTCAGATTGGCGTTGAGCTTGATGCGGTCGGCGCTCGAAGCGACCGCGACTTTCAGTCCGGCATTCCTGCAGGCGCGAACCAGCTCGACCGCGCCGGGAAAAGCGTTGAGCCTGGACGGCACGAGTTCAAGATAGATTTCGTAGGTCCGTTTCTTGGCTGATGAAACGTCAACCGGAAAATTGTATTTCTCCGCCACGCCGCCGATGTAACGGTCTTCGCCCGCGCCGACGAACGGAAGAAAATCTTCCGCTTGCACCGTCAAGCCTTTCTCCTTGAACATGGCCATTGCGGCTGCGCTGATGAGCGGCTCCGAATCGGTCAGTACGCCGTCCATGTCGAAAATCACCGCCTGGATTTCGCGCTCGTCGCCCACGCGTCAAGGTTGGCGAAAAAAAATCGTTGCCACAATTGCTTTCTCGCGGTGTGCTTACAGGCCGCGTTTCGATTCGGGAGGGACGGCATGCTGCCGTCCCTGAACACGCGGGCGGCGGCAGCGTCCCGTTTTTTTTAAATCTGTATGACTCAAAAGACTTACCAATATGTGAACAATTTCTGGGACGACGCGGATGCCGGGAAACTGAGCGGCGTGGACCGGCTCATTTACCGCTCCAAAAAGCTCGGCGCCGACCAGCGCATCACCAACACCGGCGGCGGCAATACATCGTCGAAGCTCGCGGAAAAAGACCCCCTCACCGGCCAGTCCGTCGAAGTC
>QHOP01000269.1 GCA_003219345.1 Verrucomicrobiota bacterium | reverse complement strand
CAACTGGGCCGATGATGACCAGGACTGTTACTTCACCACGCTCGATTTGATTGAGAAGGCGGCGGCCTTCATCGAAAAGAAATATGCCGCGAACGGCGGCGACCCAGCGGCGTTTGGCGGGGCGAAATATCAACCGCTCGCGCCGGAAAAACGCCGTGAGATCTTTGCCGCGATTCTTCCGTGGCTGCGTGGCCAGGTGAGCCAGCAACGCCGTTTCATCGGCACGGTGCAGGACGACGAGAAAATTCTTCGGTTTGTGAACTCGAAGGACGCGCCACGTCTGACTGAATCAGGAACCAGTTGCCCTGACCATTTCCTGCGCACGAAGATCAAACCGCTCTACGTGGATTGGAACCCGCAAGAAGGGGATTTAGCCGCCTTGAAGAGGAAACTGTCGACCGGCCTCGAACAATATCGCAAGGACTACGCCGCGTATTACGCGAAGTGCAAACACTCCAACTCGCCCGCCATGCGCGACCCCAACCCGACGGTCATCCTCATCCCCGGACTCGGCATGATTGCCTTCGGCAAGGACAAAAGCGAATCGCGCGTGACTGCCGAGTTTTACAACTGCGCCGTCGAAGGCATGCGCGGCGCGGAAGCCATCGACAAGTATGTCGCCCTGCCGCAACAGGAAGCTTTCGACATTGAGTATTGGGTGCTCGAAGAAGCGAAGCTGCGCCGGATGCCGCCGGAAAAAGAGCTGGCGCGGCAGGTGAATGTCGTCATCGGCGCTGGCTCCGGCATCGGCAAGGAAGTCGCCCATCGGCTCGTGAAGGAAGGCGCGCACATCGTCTGCGTGGACATGAAGGCGGAGACCGCTCAGGCCACAGCAGAGGATATCACCGACAAATTCGGCCTCGGCATCGGCGTGGCTGGCAGCGGCATCTCCAATTGCGGGCCGGCCATCGGCCTG
>QHOP01000268.1 GCA_003219345.1 Verrucomicrobiota bacterium | reverse complement strand
CTCCCACAGTTTCGCGTATTTCAAAAACGTGTAGTAAGCGTAGAGCGAGGCGAGCACCAGTCCGTAACGGCCATCGCGGAAGCCCTGTTGGACGACGAAGACTTTCAAAAACATCGCCACCGGACTGCCGATGAGCCTGGGGAGCGTGGCCCGCTTGTTCATATCCGCGTATCGCTGCGCCATCAACGTCGAGTAGCGCTGCAGTTTGGCCGTCGCGATTTCCATAGTGTCCCAGGGAAATTGCAGGACGTGCTCGTGGAGGCAGCCAAGTCGCCCGTTCAGTGTGTAACTCTCGTGCACCAATTCGTCGTTGTAGCGCAGCTTCGTTCGATCGAACAATTGCGGCTGCCGGTAATCCGGATACCAGCCGCCATGCCGCATCCAGTGACCGAGGAAATGGCTTCTGCGCGGAACGTGATAGGCATCGAACCGCGGCGCGGCCAGCTCGCGGCCAATCTCGGCGGCCAGTTCCGGAGTGCAACGTTCGTCGGCGTCGAGACTGAAAATCCAGTCGTGCGCCGCGGCGCCGAGCGCCAAATTGCGGAGCTTGCCAAATCCACAGAACTTTTCGCTGATGATGCGGGCGTTGAACTCCCGGGCGATTTCGACCGTGCCGTCGGTGCTGAACGAATCCACCAGGATGATTTGATCCGCCCACTTCACGCTTTCGAGCACGGCGCGGATCTGCCGGGCTTCATTGAAGGTGAGAGTGTAGGCGGTGACTGGCCGCGTCGTCATGTTGTTGGCGGGCTAGTGTGGCGTAACCTGCGCTTCTTTACAATGGCTTCGTCGAATTCAATGCTCGACCCACTCACCCTTTCCATGAACCGCCCCCTCACCCCGTCCCTCTCCCCCTCCGCGGGGAGAGGGTGCCCGAGGGGCGGGTGAGAGGGTGGTTCATGGTCCCAGTGCGTGCGCAAAAAGCGAAAGCAGGCTCTCCATGAACCTTCGTAGCCGCCGGCGTGAGTTGGCGCACATGTTTTGACACGCCCGGCTCCGGTAAGTCAAAGTTTCAACGGCATGAATCACGGCATCGAAACTTCATCGTGGAGTCAGGTGCGCGCGGTTCGAGGTGAAAAATTCTTGCGCGGACTGCACCGAATTCTGCCGTTGGGACGTAAGTACCACCCGCTGTTTTCCGTATTGAACGGCCGGCGCGGGTTGTTGGCGATTCCATTCGATCAATGCCGGTTGGTTCAACCCACTTCCTGGGCGAAACAAATCACCAACCAACTGCTCAGGGGCGTTGACGTCGTACCGGAGTTTCGTTTGTTTGCACCCCTGGTCCCGCAATTGGCGTCGGGCTGCTTGATTGATGTGGGCGCCAACATCGGTCTCTACACCCTGCTGCTGCGTTCCGTGTCGGCATTGCCCATCATAGCCTACGAACCACAGCCGTTTCTGTTCAAGCTGCTCCAGTGCAACATCGATTTTAACCGTCTCGCAAACGTGGACGCGCGGAACTTCGCCTGCGGCGCGCACCACGGTGAAGTCCCGTTCACGATCGGCATCAACGGTTCCGTCGCAGCAGGCGTTAAAGCGCGCGGCGCGACCGCCGGTGATGTCGACTGGGAATCGGAAGCACAAAGGACGCAGCGCGGCCAGGCCGTGGTCCAGGTGCCGCTCACCACGCTCGATGAGGACCTTGCCGGCGTGCCGTCCATCTCCTTGCTTAAGATCGATTGCGAGGGGTTTGAGTTCGACGTCCTCCAGGGTGCGCGGCTTTTGATCGAGCGTCACTCGCCCCTGCTCTTTCTGGAAATTCACCCGACGTTGCTGGGCCGTTTTGGACATGCCGCCGACGAAGTGCTGGAACTTCTCAGGCCTGATTACGATTTCGATTTTTGGTGCTTTGATCAGATCCGTCGTTCCTCAAAGCTGGGACGAAGCCTGGCGAAATTCCGGCGTCCAAAGGGTCGGCGCTACGATACGGAGGAAGAAATGCTCGTCGCGGCCAGCAGCGACCCTCGTCCCGCGCAGATTTATCTCATCGGGCAACCCAAAGGAAAAGCCGGCATCACTTGATCAATCGATAATTCCTGTGCACGCCAATGGTCAGGCCAGTGCAGCGTTTGACGATCAGCGCGATGTCTTCCCAGAAATAACCGCGGCGAAACCGAATCAACGGGTTGCGCGAAGTGTAAGTCCAGTCCGCGGCAGCAACGAGTTCCTGCATCACCGCCGGATGCTTGCCCGTGAATCGCTTTACCTTCTGGTCGTCGTCGTAAAACCGCGGTGGACGACGACTCACCTCCTCTTTCACTCCCGCATCGTCGTGGTAAAGGCTGGAGAGATTGCGCAGTTTGCGTTCCGCGACTTGCGGCTTGAGCGCGTGGCCGTAATGAAAGTAGTGGCCACCTGATTTTTTGACCAGGAGCTTTTGACCGTCGGCGGTGCGAAATCCCTGGGCATCGCCGCAGGATCGGATGTTGGAGTCGCGCCGCACGACACGCACTTCCCGATAATACCAGCCGAACGAATACACATACGTCCAGTAGCTGCCGTAAAAATGCGTGTAGTCCACCAGCAACCCCTGCACGACCGAATTGTTCAACTGCCGCTCCATCGTCGCGCGCATCGCCGACACGGTGTCCTCGTGCAGCACTTCGTCGCCCTGGATATAGACGCACCAGTCGCCGGCGCATTCCCGCAGCGCCAGGTTCGTGTGATGGGACAGAGCCAGGCCGCTCTGGCGAAGCGTTTCGTCCCAGTCAGACTCGATAACGCGGATTTTTGGATCGCCGATGCCTTTGACCCTATCGAGCGTGTTGTCGGTCGAGCGCGGGACGTTGACGATGACTTCGTCGCACAACGGCAGCAGTGAGCGAATGGACGGGATGAAAGGATAGCCCAGCTCAACGCCGTTGCGGATCAAGGTGAATCCGCTGATTTTCACAACCCCGATTAGAGCAGAGCGGCCGCGAGGTGAACAGGGTTGGTTTTGCGGCGCGGAGATTAAAGTTGGAAATTCGCTGGCGCCGATTCAAATATGCCGTTTGTGACGAACGGGAACGCAGATCGAACCGGCCCTGAAGCCGCCTGGGAGTCGGCTTTGTCCGGTGCCACGCCGCTGATCACCGTGGCCATCTGCACACGGAACCGCGCCGCTTCTTTGCAGAAAGCCGTTGACAGTGTGTTGCCCCAGCTCAGCGAGGACATCGAACTTCTCATCGTGGACAATGCCTCGACGGACAACACTCCAGAGGTGGCCATGCATTTGGCCGCGGCCAACCGCCAGGTGACCGTTTGCCTGGAGGATGAAGTCGGATTAAGCGCGGCGCGCAACAAGGCGCTGCTCCAGGCACGCGGCCAATACGTGCTTTTTCTCGACGACGATGCGGTGGCGGAGCCGGGCTGGCTGGCGGCTTACCATCAGTTTTTGTCTGCGCCGCCTTCCGGGCGCATCGCGGTTGTGGGCGGAGCGGTATTACCCGAATTTGAAGTTGCGCCCCCCCGATGGCTTCAACAGAACGGGTACAAACTCGATCTCGGCAACGCGCCGAAACGCGTCTCCGCGCGCGGCGGTCCGTGGGGCGGTAACAGCTCTTACCGCCGCGATGTAGTGCTGAAAGCTGGCATGTTCAACACCCGCCTTGGACGAAAAGGAGAGTCACTGGGCGGGCATGAAGAAAGTGATTTGAACCAGCGGTTGGAAGACGCGGGTTGTGAGATTTGGTGGCTGGGCTCGGCGCGCATTCGACATTTTGAGCCCGCCGAACGCGTCCGACTCAGATGGCACCTTCGGAGCCAGTTCAATCAGGGACGCTCTTCGGTCATAATGCGCGCGGGGCACAAACCGCAGTCACTGAATCGGCGGTTGTACGCGGTTGCGCGTTTGTTCGTCGCACCATTCCAGTTTGCGGCTCTGGTTTTTCTCGCCGTTTTGGCGCTGGCTCTGGCGCAACGGCGGCTGGCCGCCAGTTCGGTCATTCGGGCTGCGCGGGTGGCCGGCTTCGCCTTGCAACTGGGCGTACAGCTTGTTCGTGTGCAAGAGGAGCGGTAAACGCTCAACGTCCTCTGCTTCGATTGCCGGATGGCTTACCACCTGGTTCATTAGCGAGCCGTTGAAAAGTCTGAAAAATCTTGTGGGGTCGCGGTTCATTTCCTATTGTCGGGTTGATGCACTCGCGCTGCATCTATCAAAAACCTCTCGACACTATTTGCTGATATGGTCAGCTTTATTGTGCCCTGCTACAACTACGCGCACTTTTTAGGGGAGTGCGTTTCATCCATCCTGCGCCAAAGTTACCCGCAGTTTGAAGTTCTGGTTCTGGACGACCAATCCCCCGACAATACTCCCGAGGTGGCTGCCACTTTTGGCGATCCCCGCGTCGTTCACATTCGCAACGAACGGAACCTTGGCCTGAGTGGCAACGTCAACAAGGGCCTGGGGTTGGCGCGAGGCAAATACGTGTGGCCCATTTCCGCCGACGACAAACTCCGGGACAACTGTGCGCTCGAAAGATACATTCGATTCATCGATAAGCATCCTGATGTTGGATTTGTGTTCAGCCCGGTCGTTCCGCTCCGTGACGGAAAAGAAGACGCCGCGCCTCTTGCCTATACGAATTATGGGCCAGCCGACAAACTGCTCAAAGCGCCGGAGATGGGATATAAAGCGCTCAATGGATGTCCCGTGTGCGGGCCGGCGGCCATGATCAGGAAAAGCTTCTTCCTGGAAATCGGTGGCTACCGCCCGGAA
The DNA here is from genome assembly GCA_003219345.1 of Verrucomicrobiota bacterium. Classification (GTDB taxonomy): domain Bacteria; phylum Verrucomicrobiota; class Verrucomicrobiia; order Limisphaerales; family AV2; genus AV2. Next base: position 2,911 of record QHOP01000268.1, on the reverse strand, counting down.
CTGCCCAGAAACGCCGATTGGTACCTGTTCGGTGCGCTGGGTATCGCCCACGACGTCGGATACGTGGCTGAACCCATGGCCAATTTTCGATTCCATGGTTTCAGTTTGGATCACCAATGGAAAAAACAGTCGCCGGAGTTCTGCCGCGAGCAGGACATCGCCACCTTGCAGTTGCTCAGTCGCCGGGCGGAAGCCCTGGGACGCTGGACGTTGGCCTGGGCCTACCAGGCGCAGATTCCACGAGCGTTGGTGCGACTTGGCAGGCAGGCCTATAATAACGGTCTCCTCGGTTCTGCCCGGGAAAACTTCAGGCTGGCGTTAAACTACGGCGCCCAAAGGCGGCGGGCATACAGCGGGCTGTTTTGGGTCTCCCTGGGAAAACCTGGCTATTTTTTAAAGTCTCCGCTCCGGACCATGCGGCGCCTCTTTGCAAAAAGAACCGAGTAAATAACCGCTTCTTTTGATGCGAACCCGTGTGAATACTCCCCCAGACGGACGAAAGATTCGCTGGCCAACAAATGCCGAACGCTGGACAAAGCAATCCTGAACCCCAAGGCTGCTATGACCAGGATTCGCCTCGACTTCTGTGATTTTTGGCCCAATTTCCCGAAGGCCAAAAACTTCTTTACTGAGTTGTTGAGCGCCCGTTACGAGGTGGAAATCTGCGACCATCCCGATTTCCTCATCTACTCCAATTTCGGCTACCACCACCGTCTCTACACCTGTCCGCGCATCTTTTACACCGGTGAGAAAGGTGCGCCGGACTTTCGCGAGTGCGATTACGCTTTCACCTCCCGTTACGTGGACGATCCGCGCCACCTGCGGCTGCCGCTTTACGTGTGGTACGTGAGTCCCGATCTGCTGGTGAAAAACCCGGCCGAACCCGAACGATTGCTCGCGCAAAAGAACAAATTCTGCGCTTTTGTTGTCAGCAACTCTCACCGAAGAACAGCGAAACGGATTGATTTTTTCCACCGCCTGTGCCGGCATAAGCAAGTCGATTCCGGCGGAAGGCATCTCAACAACATCGGCGGTCTCATCGGGGACAGTCTGGAGGCGAAGATCGCTTTTCTCCAACCCTACAAGTTCAACATTGCCTTTGAAAACACTTCCATCCCCGGCTACACAACTGAGAAGATCGTTGACGCCATGCGCGCCCGGTGTATTCCCATCTACTGGGGCAATCCGCAAATCCACCCCGAGTTTAACTCGAAGAGCTTTCTGAATTATCCTGATTTTCCAAACGAAGAGGCGCTCATTGACAGAATCCTTCAAATCGATTGTGACGATTCGCTTTACCTCGAATACCTTCGCCAACCCTTTTTCCACGACAATCGCCCCAATGAATTCTTCAGCCGGGAGCGGTTGCTCGACCAGTTCGATAAGATTTTTTCGACCCCAATCCGGCCGGTCGGCGCGCGCCGAAAATTCTTCCAGGTGGGTCGCTGGGTTTTGGTGAAAAAGGACAAAGCTTGCCCGCCGACTGCTGACCCTGCCCGATGACTTGAGGTGGAAAACGACACCAACAAACCAACGGCAGTCGCGCGCAGGAGCCCGCGTGACGGTTGACCGAGGTTTTCGCCATCGGCAGAGAGTTGGCGAAACCAGATGATCCGCGATCCCGGAATCGCGCATCGGGACCATGAACGGTGGGGCGAGACTCCGTCGAGTCCTGACCTCCAATGGATAGAAATTAGGGCTCGACGGAGTCTCGCCCCACCAAAGCAGGCCGAGGCGGAAAATTTCTCGCAAGGGTCGTCCGTAATCGGGCAGAGTTTAGCCGCCTTATGATCGATTTTCTTCGGAAATTGCTGAGCCTGGCCAGACCTTATCGTCTGCGGCTGGCGCTCGGCGTCGTTTTCGGGGTTCTCAGCGGCTTGGTGGAGCCGTTGTTGGTTGTGCTCATCCCGTTGGTAGGCCGAGTGATCTTTCCCGGCGTGGCCACCGCCGCCGCTCAGGATGTCACGAAGAACCTGCCGCGCCTGCTTCGTCCGCTCGCCGATTCAGTGACTTCCTGGTTCACGAACTCGGAATCACCGCCCCTCGCCGTGGTCAAAGTGTTGGTGGTTTCTCTCATACCTCTGGTCGTCCTGCTGCGGGGCGCGCTCGGTTACTTGAACACTTATTGCCTGCAGTGGGTCGCCATCCGCACCGTCACCGACCTGCGCACGAAGCTGTTCACCCACTTGCAAAACCTTTCCCTGAGTTTTTTCGCGCGAGCCAACACCGGCGATTTAATGTCACGCATCATGTCAGATACGGTGGCGCTGCAAAGCACCATCAGTTCGTCGCTGGCGGTCATGATCAAGGACCCCGTGACGGTGCTGGCGTGCGCGGGCTTGCTCTTTGTTCTGGATGCGCGGCTCACTCTGATTGCGCTGCTGGTGTTTCCCCTCGGCCTCATTCCGGTCGTCATTTACAGCCGCAAAGTCCGCAAATCGAGCGCAGCCATTCAGAATAGCTACTCCGAACTCGCCAAAGTCGTGCACGAATCCTTCACCGGCAACCGCATCGTCAAGGCCTATAACCTGGAAGAGAAAGTCGTCCAGCAGTTCAAAGATGTCTCACGCCGGTTCGTCAGCCATTTCATGCGGGTGGTTCGTTCACAGGAAATCCCCGGACCGCTGATAGAATTCTTCGGTTCGGTCGGCGTCGCCGCCTTGTTCGTTTACTTTGCCTTTCAACCCAATCCTGCCGCCGACAAATTCATCCAGTTCGCCCTGACCATTGTATTGATGTATCGCCCGGTCAAAAACATCATCCGGCTGCACAGCCAGCTTGAGCAGGCGCGCGCGGCCAGCCAACGGGTTTTCGATCTGCTGGCGACGCAAAACAATGTCCGCGAACCGGCCCAACCCGTTCCCCTGCGCGCGGCCGACGCGCCGATTCACTTCAACAACGTTCATTTTTC
>QHOP01000267.1:7639-9704 GCA_003219345.1 Verrucomicrobiota bacterium | reverse complement strand
GTTCCCGATCCGGCACTCCATGAAATTGAAGCACTGCGATTCGACCACGTCGTGCCTGGTCCACGGCTCGTTTGAAATCATCGAGCGTCCAGTCCGGCCGCGCATCCCCCGCGGAAGGAATCAAAAGCGGATGGTCCACGCCCGGCTCGTAAGCGAATCCGCGTCCCCATTCGTACGGATGCTCGGGCGCGCCGCCGCGCCGCGCGAAACGAATGCCCAGCCGCTGCAGAATCGGAAGCGCGCCCGGATGGATCGCATTGCCCGGATAGGCGAAACTGGTCGGCCGCGGAATGCCCTGCTCGGCACAGCGCGCGTTGATGGCCTCGATCTGCTCCGTCAATTTGTCGAGATTGCCGGCATTGACGGACAGGTGGTCGCGCGTGTGATTGCCAATCTCGAACCCGTCGCGGTTCAATTCGGCAATCTGCTCCCACGTCATGTACTCCCGTTTGTTCGTTCGGAAGGAAAAACCTTCCGTGATGAAAAAGGTGGCCGAGAAACCATATTTCTTCAGCAACGGACGCACCACCGAATAATGAGAAGCCACTGAATCGTCGAAGGTGAGCACAACGAGTTTGTCCGGAACAGCCGCCTGGACGCAGCCGAGCAGCGCCTCGCAAACCGCGGCACAGGCGAGCAAACTTGCCGACTTGGGGCAGTTTTGCCAGGACCGGTTCATCCCCTTCCAGAACGCCGAACAATTCTCCGACAGTCAAGTCTGGAACTTGAGGCCGCAGGTGGCGCAAATGAGTTTCCGAGAGCGGCAGGAGTCGAGCCGGATTTGTCGGTTACAGGCGGTTTTGGCCGCAGAAAAAACCGCGCGTGTTTGGACAAGCAGCCCTCTGCCTTTGGAGACTTCGTTCGAGGACATGACTTACGATACGGTCAATTTGTAGCGGTGGGTTCTGGACAGGCGGCCTTTTGCGCCAGTTCCTCGGTCACCGTTCGACACAGGCTGACGAACGTTTCCTCAGCCAGACTCAATCGCCGTCCGCGCCAATGCATGATGCCCCAGGTCCGTTTCAGTTTGCGACGGCCCAGCGACAGGGAGACCAACGACTTCTCCTGAAGTTCCTTTTGCGTGATCCACGGCGCGAGGATGCTCACGCCCAGGCCGAGCTTCACCAATTCCTTGATCGCCTCCATGCTGCCAAATTCGATGACGGTGTTCAGCACCATGTCTTCGGCGCGGAAATACTCTTCGACCAGTCGAAACGTGTAACTGTTCTTGTTGTAGAGGACGTAATGTTGGCGCGGAATTTCCTCGCGCGTCACATGCCCTGCCGTCGCCCACGGATGCGATGGACTCGTTAGAAAGACCATTTCGTCCGTGAACAGCGGATGAAAATCCATCTTCTCCTCGTTCTTCGGCTCGAGCGCCAGCGCCAGATCGATCCTGTTTTCGCGCAGCAGCGCGATCGCCTCGGGCGTGTCGCCCGGTTCCACGCTGATCAAACATCGCGGAAAGCTTTCCTTAAATTCGCGCAACACCGCCGGCAAAATATATTGGCACGCGGTCGGGCTGGCGCCGATACGCAGTCGGGTGCGGCCCCATTTGCCGAGTTGTTGCAACGACGCGCGAGCTTCACTCATCTCCGACAAAATCTTTTGGGCATGATGAAGCAACTGTTCGCCGGCCTGGGTCAGCAAAACTTTTTTGCCCATCCTGTCCAAAAGGCGACAGCCCACGTCCTGCTCCAGCGCCTTCATCGAGTGGCTCACCGCAGACTGCGAGAGGTAAAGTTCCTTCGCCGCGAGCGTGAAGCTTCCCGTGCGCGCGAGCGTCGCGAACGCGCGCAGTTGCCTGCTGTCGAGCGGCTGATTCATTCAGGAACAGCTCCCATTCGTGTCATTCAGACAACGGCTGTGAGTGATGCGCCAAATTTCCGGCGGTGGCGTGTGCAGCTTTTGTGCCGCGCGGATCAAACTCACGTTGTTCAAAAGACAACAGAGGCGGCGTTCACGCAGCCGCGGTTGGGTCAAAAATAGCTGCTTCAAGGAAGATTCCATTTTGTCCGCGAAAGAATGTTCACCTCGGCGGAAGCGGCGGAAAGCGCGCTCTTCG
>QHOP01000267.1:0-7634 GCA_003219345.1 Verrucomicrobiota bacterium | reverse complement strand
CGCTGGTGCTCGAACGACGGCGCTTGCGGACACGGGTGAAAAACGAGCAGCCACCAACGAACTTGATCTGATTGAATCCGAAACCAAACACGATGAAGCGCTCTCAACCGAAGAGCCATCCAGCGTCAGCCCCTGAACTCAGCCGCCGCCAGTTCCTCGGCTCAAGCGCCAGGGGGCTTGGTCTCGCGGCGCTTGTTGGCGCTCTGCCGCGCGGATGGATCGGCGGCATCTACGCCAGCGACGCGCCGGAAACCACGGACCTGAAGTTCGGCATCATCGCCTTGACCGATTGTTCATCAATCGTCATCGCGCACGAAAAAGGACTTTTCAAAAAATACGGCGTCAACTCGACGGTCGCCAAGGGGGCCAGTTGGGCCGCAATTCGCGATTCGCTGTCCAATGGCGACATCCAGGCCACGCACATGTTGACCGGCATGCCGATCGCCTCGACGATGGGCCTGCTCGGGTCGCCGAAGAAACCGATGATCATTCCCTGGATGATCAACCGCAACGGCCAGAGCATCACGCTCAAGAAGGAATGGAAAGGCGCAGTGAAGGACGACCCCACAACGCTGAAGCCGCTGGTCGATGAAGCGAAGGCCAAAGGGACGCCGATGACCTTTGCCATGACGTTTCCGCCCGGCACGCACGCCATGTGGCTGCGGTATTACCTGGGCGCGGGCGGCATCAACCCGGACAAAGACGTCGCGCTCATCACCATTCCGCCGCCGCAGATGGTCGCCAATATGAAGATCGGCAAGATGGACGGCTTCTGCGTGGGCGAACCGTGGAACGCGCGGGCCATCGCGGATGGCATCGGTTTCACTTCGCTCAACACTCAGGACATCTGGAAAGATCATCCGGAGAAAGTCTGCGCGTTTCTGGCTGAGTTCGCCGAAAAAAATCCACGCACGATCAAAGCGGTTTTGAAGGCGCTCCACGAAGCGAGCGTGTGGTTGGACGATCTGGAGAATCGGCCCGAACAGGCCGCTATCGCCTCTCAACCCACCTACATCAATTGTCCGAAAGAGATCATCCTCGGACGCCTGCTCGGCGACTATGACTTCGGCGACGGGCGGAAGAAGAAGGACGCGAACTACATGATTTTTCACGAGCGCAACTGCAATTATCCACAGCCGAAATACGCGATGTGGTGGCTGACGCAATTCCGTCGCTGGGGCATGGTGGCGGGCGCGCCGGATTACCCCGGCGTGGCCAAACAGGTCATGCGCCCGGACATCTACGAAGAAGCGATGAAGGAAATCGGCTACGCGCACGGCGGGCAGAATAATGAGCTCGAAACCTTGTTCGACGGCGCGACTTTTGATCCGGCGAAGCCGGAGGAATACGCCAAAAGTTTTCCAGTCAACAATCTGAAAGGATGAACTGGCAAAGCACGAGAGTTGAAATGAGAGGAGAGGAAGGCTCGCCCTCACCCCGGCCCTCTCCCCCAGGAGAGGGGGGATCTTCACACGCCGTTCCGATACTCACCCGACCTCAGGCCACCCTCTCCCCCATTGGGGGAGAGGGAGGGGTGAGGGGGTGGTTCATGGGGAAGGGAACACCTTCAAAATCCGGACGTGAGTCGACGCCATGAACCGGTCGCAATCCCCCTCAACCGCCCTCCGGGCACCTTCTCCCCCACTGGGGGAGAAGGACGGGATGAGGGGGTGGTTCATGGAAATGGTCAGGTTGAGGGGAATCTCCTCGACTGCTATCCAAAGGTTTCGCGCACCTCATGGTGCTGTCGAACTATTCGAGTCCTCCGGCAGAGCGCCGGGTATCCAAACATGATCACGAACAGACGGTCCGAATTCAAACTCGACTGGCTCATCCTGCCGCTGCTCGGCGCAGTGTTTGTCCTGTTGCTTTGGCAGATTGCCAGCACGATGTGGTCGAAGGACCTGCCCGGCCCGCTCAGGACCTGGAACGCCAGCAAGCCTTACCTCGTGAAGCCGTTTGAAAAACGGGGCGAACTCGATCAAGGTATTCTCCGCTTCGCGTGGTATTCGCTCCTGCTGGTCGCGAAAGGTTATGCCATTGCGCTGTTGATCGGCACGCCCATCGGGTTCATGCTCGGTCTCTCGAAATTTTTCGCCAAAAGCTTCGACCCGATTGTTCAAATCCTGCGGCCGGTTTCACCGTTGGCCTGGTTGCCGCTCGGCCTGGTCCTGTTTCAGAAATCCCAACCCGCGGCGGTGTTCACCATCGCCATCTGCGCTATGTGGCCCACAGTGTTGAACACCGCGGTCGGCGTGCGCTCGATTCCGCAGGATTATTTGAACGTCGCCAGAGTGCTCAAGCTTTCGCGAAGCAAAACGCTCTTCAAGGTGCTGATTCCCGCCACCCTGCCTTACATGTTCACCGGTTTTCGGCTGAGCCTCGGCATCGCCTGGCTGGTGATTGTCGCGGCGGAAATGCTTACCGGTTCACCTGGAGTCGGGGGTTTCCTTTGGCAGGAATACAACGCGCTGATCTACGAACACATCATTCTTTGCATCCTGACCATCGGCGTCATCGGGTTTATTCTCGACCGTTTGATGAGTTTGGTGGAGCGGCGATTCAAATCGTAAATCGTAAATTCCCGATGGCGTTTCTGGAACTTAAAGCTGTCTCCAAAGGCTTCGGTTCAAACGGCTCTCGCAGCGAGGTGATCGAGGACATCAACCTGGAGATCGAACGCGGCGAGTTCGTGGCCATTGTCGGTTATTCCGGCGCAGGCAAGACCACGCTGATTTCCTTGATCGCCGGCCTGATAAAGCCGGATGCCGGAACGATCACGCTGAACGGTCTCGAAATCACCGACCCCGGTCCAGACCGCGGAATCGTTTTTCAGAACTACTCGCTCCTTCCATGGCTCAGCGTGTTTGAAAACATTTACCTCGCTGTGGACCAGGTCTTTTGCAACTGGGCGCCCGCCAGGAAACAGCAGCACACCGAGAAATACATCGCCATGGTCAACCTGACACCGGCCCGCGACAAACGCCCCGGTGAACTGTCGGGCGGCATGCGGCAACGTGTTTCAGTCGCGCGCGCTCTGGCGATGGACCCGCAAATCCTCTTGCTCGACGAGCCGTTGAGCGCGTTGGACGCCATCACCCGTTCGACCTTGCAGGACGAAATCGGCCGCATCTGGGAGCAGGACCGGAAAACCGTCGTCCTCATCACCAACGATGTGGACGAAGGCATTTATCTGAGTGACCGCATCATTCCACTGAGCGCGGGGCCGGGCGCAACGCTGGGACCCTCCATCGCAATCGACATGGCGCGTCCCCGCGACCGCAGAGCCGTCAACCACAACCCCCGCTTTCGGCAAATCCGCCGGGAAATCATTGACTATTTGCTCGGTGTTGGAGGAAAAAAGCGCGCGACCGTCACCCGGAAACTTTTCCTGCCCGACATTGAGCCGGAGGATTTGAGCGTCCCGCGCAACACCTCTTCCTCCCGGCGCCGTCCGATCCGTCGTCGCGAGATCAAAAAGGAGACCGTGGAAATCAATTCATGAGCGATTACCTCATTCTGTCCAAGATCACAAAAGTTTATCCGGCACCCGAAGGGCCGGCGATCATCGTCCAGGATTTCAATCTCTCGATCAAAAAAGGGGAGTTCGTTTGTCTGATCGGCCACTCGGGGTGCGGCAAGTCCACAGTGCTCTCGATGATCGCGGGCCTTAATGAAATCACCCGCGGTGGCATCATTCTCGCCGGCCGGGAACTCGTCGGTCCCGGGCCCGACCGCGGCATCGTCTTCCAGGCCCCATGCCTGCTGCCCTGGATGACCGTGTTGGAAAATGTCATGCTCGGCGTGAACCAGGTGTTCTACACCGCGGCGCGTCAGGAACGGCGACAAATCGCCGAATATTATCTGAGTGTTGTCGGGCTGGCTGACGCGCTGCACAAAAAGCCCGTCGAACTCTCCCAGGGAATGCGCCAGCGCGTCGGCATCGCTCGCGCCTTTGCGCTGTCACCGAAACTGCTCCTGCTGGATGAACCGTTTGGCATGTTGGATTCGCTCACACGCTTTGAGCTGCAACAGGTCCTCCTTGATCTCTGGCGCAAAGACCAAAAGACGGCGCTGATGGTGACGCATCACGTGGATGAAGCGTTGTTTCTTGCCGACCGCATCGTGATGATGACGAATGGACCGGCCGCTGAAGTCGGCGACATTCTCGAAGTCAGGTTTCTCCGCCCGCGCAACCGAAAGGAAGTCATGGAGCATCCGGATTATTACCGGTTGCGGGAACAGTTGATCGCGTTTCTGGAAAGCCAAACGCGCCGGGAAGCCGTTTCGACGCCCGTTTCCGCCGAAGACCCCGATGCTCAGAACAAACCGGAACCGCAGCCATGGTCGCTTAAAGCCGCCGGATCGGCGGCCTCGCTCGCTGTCCGTGGCCGGTGAAACACGGTGAGGCAAAGCGAACCTTCACGCGGATCAAAGACTTTCCCAGCCCCAATCAAATGTCCAGGACCCGGTCCGGCCCAACCAACATCAAGATTGCCATAATCTCATGCAACCACTTCCCCGAACATTGACGGCGGGCGCCATGTTGCTCGCCATCGCCAACGCTGTTTACGCGCAAGAGAAATCTCCCTCGACTACCGACAGCACAAACAGCGTTGCTTCCGCCATGTCCAAGTCCGTCTCCTCTTCGCCCGGCGCCGGGCTGATGAATGACTGGCTTCGAAGCGAATCGGATTTCTTCAAGTCCTGGGACATCGGCGGTCAATTCCGGGCGCGCGAGGAGCACAAGGAATATTTCGCCGCAGCGGGACAAGCCGGCGCGGTGGACTTTCGCAAAGTCGGAGGAGACCCGGATAACACCTATCTTTTGCTGCGCGAACGGGTGCATCTGGGTTACCAGCCATGCCCCTGGTTCACCGCGTTTGTCGAAGGACAGGGCAGCTCGTCCACCGGCGATGATCGGAATCCAAACGCTGAATCGGACGGTCCCTTTGATTTGCGTCAGGCTTACGTCTCGCTCGGCGATGCCAAAGAATTCCCGCTGATGGCCAAGGTGGGCCGGCAGGAGCTCTCCTATGGTGACGAACGGTTCGTCGGCGCGTTCGACTGGAACAACCTCGGCCGCGTGTTCGACGCCGCCAAAGTACGGTTCGAAACGAAGGACTTTTCGGTGGACGGCTTCGTGGGCCGCGTCGTGCTGGCTGACGACAACAATTTCGACACGTCGAACGATTATGAATATCTCTCCGGCGTTTACGCCTCCACTCGAACGCTGATTCCACAGCAGGAAACGCAGCTTTACTTTCTGGCGCGGAACGCCGGGACCGGATCGCTCACTGCCAATGCCGGAGCTGCGCCACAGGCCGGGGGCGCGTCGCCGCGCGACATCTATACCCTCGGATTGCGCGTCAAATCGCTTCCGAGACAATTTGGCGGTTGGGACTACGAGGCGGAAATCACCGGGCAATTCGGACGTTTCAAGGAAACGGCCGCGAGCGTCAGCCTCGATCACGAGGCGCTCGCCGCGCACGTCGCCGGCGGTTACACCTGGACCAGCGCGTTCGGGACTCCGCGTCTCGGTTTGGAATACAATTATGCCTCCGGCGACCGCGATCCGAACGACAACAAACACGAGACATTCGACAACCTTTTCCCTACCAATCACAAGTTTTACGGGTACATGGATTTTGTTTCGCTGCAAAACATCCACGAAGCGCGCGCGAGCAGTTCGCTGAGGCCGTTGAAGCAATTGACCGTCACGCTCGATTACCATGCCTTCTGGCTGGCCGACACCCACGACTCGTTTTACACGGTGGCAGGCGCGCGGCGTGGCGGGCTGGCGCCGACGCCCGCCGGCGGCTATGGCATCAACCCGAACTACGGCAGCTACGTCGGCTCTGAAGTGGACCTTATCGCGACCTATGCCATCCAGTCGCACGCGATACTGCAAGGCGGATACGGGCATTTCTTCGTCGGCGATTATGTAAAGGGTTCATTGGCCGGTTTGGGCGGCGCGACCGATGCCAATTATCTCTACGCCCAGTTTACGTTTAATTTCTAAGGGAGAGGGAGCAGCCGGTGAGCGCTTGCGTAGCCGCGGACGTCAGTCCGCGCACTCTCAAATAGTCAGCGCCGACTCACGTGGTGTTGCGTTGCCAGAAGAATCCCGCTACCCCTTGATGAGTTGAAAGGCTCTGCTCACAGACAACTGCAGCCGATGACGTTGGCCGCTCTCTGCGGGCTCTGCCTCTCCTCTGCGCGCGCCCAGCAATCGCCGTGGCTGCCCGTGGAGCATCAATTCGTCATCAGCCCCGCCTACAGTTTCGAGACGTTCGACAAATTCTGGTTCGGCAAAACGAAAATGAGCCTCAAACCGGATGATTCCATCCAGCACACCGCGTATCTGGATGCCGAATACGGTCTGTCGGCCAATCTGGCGCTGGATTTGACCGCCGGTTACATGTGGGCGGAGTCCAAAGCATTCAATCCCGCGCACGTGACCGAGAACGACGCCGGTTGGCTCGACACGACTTTCGGCGTTCGTTACCGCCTCGTTGATGAACACAACACCTCGAGTCTTTTCACACCAACGTTGACATTGCGCGTGGGCGGAATCATTGAAGGAACCTATCAGCCAAATTATTTGTTCTCGGCCGGCGCCGGCGCGTCCGGCGTCGAGACCTCGCTCTTGTTTGGCAAAACCGTCGGCCAAACGGGCCTGGCCATTTACGGCGACGTCGGCTATCGCCATCGCGGCGAGCATGTGCCCGACAACTTTTTCAGCCGGATCGGCGTTTCTGAGGCCATTTTAATTTGTCTGACGATCAATGTCAGCTATCGCCATGCACAGAGTCTTTCCGGGGGAGACATTGGCGCCGTGCCGTTCCCTCAGACAAAACAAAACGTGGAACAGATCGAAGCGGGTATTGGCTTTACCGACAAGCGGAACCGCGCGTTCCAGATCTTCGTGGCAGAAACACTCGACGGCCGGAATGTCGCTCAGAAAAGTATTGTCGGCATTTCGGCGAGCTTTCCGTTTTAGAAGGGGTCAGTCCCGCACAATCGCATATTAGCGGAGTGGCCACGGCCAGAAAGTGGGTGTGTTCCATAGAATGGCACCATCGTGCAGGCCTGTCGGCAAGATATGCGAACATTTACAGCCCCAAAAACCAGCTGGCGCCTCCCAGGGCATGCTTCGATCCAATTTTCCTGCTGACGTTTTTGCCGTTTTGAGGGTATAAGCAGCACATGAACCCTTTTGCCCTGCGCGCCGCCATTGCAATCAGCCTAGTTGCTCCCGTTGCCTTCGCGGCGCAGTTCAAATTCTCCACGCAAACGTTCACTGTTCCTGATGGTTTTGAGGTCGAGCTCGTAGCAGGCCCACCGCTGGTGGAGCGGCCGGTCAGCGCCGGTTTCGATGACCAGGGCCGGCTCTACGTCACGGATTCCTCCGGCTCGAACGAGAAGCCGGACAAGCAGCTTGCGAACCCACCCCACCGCGTCGTGCGTTTGGAAGACGCAGACGGCGACGGACGCTTCGAAAAATCGGTCGTGTTCGCCGACAAGGTGATGTTCCCGCAGGGCTGTCTCTGGTACGACGGATCCCTTTACGTCGCCGGTCCGCCGAGCATCTGGAAATTCACCGACACCAACGGCGACGGTGTTGCGGACGA
>QHOP01000266.1 GCA_003219345.1 Verrucomicrobiota bacterium | reverse complement strand
GTAATCGTCCGGAATGGCTGCGCCGAAGTTCCGGGATTCGAATCGCTGCCTTGCGTGGACACATACAATTCGGCCCCCTGGGCGCAAACAACGGCCAGGCTCAGGATGAGTAACGCAAGCCGGTAAACAGAAACTTCAATTCTCATGCGCTGAGATTGAAGTCCTCACCTCCGTACAGGAATCAGTGGCCGTCTGATCTTTCCGTAAGCATCCGTCTGTTTCTTCTGTCAGTCTCTGTCCGACGCGCCCTATCTTGTCTTAACCGCTCTCGCGTGTTCCCGCGACCGCCGGGGTTTGCCGGCGCGCAACACGCGCAGCGTGAACCCGCGACCATTGTCGAAATGCTCAACCCGAGCCTCGATTTCCAACACGGGATAGCGCACGGTTGCCAGGCCGTAGCTCTTGTAAGTTTGCGCGAATAGTTCGGTTTCGACGATGCCCGTCCAGTCGGCCAGTCCGACGAATTCACCGAGACGATTCACGGGACAGTACGTGTCCCAGGCAACGTCCGCGAATAATTCCAGCGGGTGTCCGCTGACGGCAAAACCGAACAGGTCGGTTTCCCATTCCAGGCATTCACGGCGGCTTGGCTCATGGAGAGGGATGCCAGGCAAGTGTTGCAAGCCGGGCGGTGGAATGAGCCAGCCCTGGTTCGGCTCTACACCTGCGCCACAGGTCTTGAGAAGATGCTGGGCTTGCCAGAACTGGCGCGTTCGCACTTCACCGAACTCGTCGAACGCGCCGACGCGGATCATCGCTTCCAGTTCCTCTCCCGCAGGAGCGACTCGATGAAAGAAATCCGCCAATGAGTCGAACGGCCCGCGCTCGCGTGCGTCGAGGATCGCGTCCTTCGTGCGCGTCGTGAGCCCTTTCACCCGCGTCAACGGCACACGGATGGAGTTGCCCTGCGGCACGAAGGCCGGTCCGGGTTCGTTTGCCGATGGCGGCAACAACTTCAATCCGAGCCGATGGCATTCGAGGACATAAACAATCGGATGGTAAAAGCCCTTGCCGTTGGTTAGCACGGCGGCCATGAACTCGGCGGGAAAGTAGCGTTTGAGCCACGCCGATTGATACGCTTCGACGCCGTAAGCGGTGCTGTGCGCTTTGCAGAAGGCGTATCCAGCAAAGCCGGTCACCAGTCCCCACACTTCGGCGGTCTTCTCGGGCGAATGGCCGCGCGTCCGGGCGGACTCGAAAAATTCGCCGCGAATTTCCTCAATGAGGGCGCGCTTTTGTTTATTGAGAGCGCGCCGGAGCACGTCCGCCCGCCCGGGCGGCAAGCCGGCGAACGCTTCGCAGAGTTGCAGGATATGTTCCTCGTAAACCACCAGCCCATAGGTGCTCCGCAGGCACGCTTCCAGTGACGGATGCGGATAGGTGACCGGCTCGAGACCTTGGTAGCGCCGTGTGAAGGCCAGCTTCTTGCCTTCGTTGGCCGCGCCGGGCCGAATGACGCTGACGATGGCAATCAGCCCGTCAATTTCGCGCACGTTGCACATCCGGCAGAGGCTTGTCATCGCCGGGCTTTCGATGTGATGGACTGCCCGCGCGCTGCCGTTGGCGATCATCTCCCACACCTTCGGGTCGCGCCACGGTTCGGGCGCTTGCGGGTCGCCGAGCAGCAAGCGGCCATCGGATTTGTCCCGCGCGATACACCGGTCCAGGTCCACTTCGATGCCGCGCTCGCCGAGCATCGCTTTCACGTCGCGCATGGCCGCAAGTCCGCCTTGCGCGAGAATGTCCATCTTAACGAGGCCGATGGTTTCCACCGCATCCATGTCAAAGTGCGTCGTGGCGTAGCCCTTGTGGGCGATGAAGGTCGGCGTCAACTGGTGCAGCGGCTGGCGTGAAAGCACGAGCCCGCACGGATGCATCTTTGGGTAGCGCGGCACGCCGTCGAGGAACTCCGCCATTTGCAGGGCCGTCCGGTAAGGCTCTTCGTCAAAGGGCAGGTCCCGGTTTTCAGGACTCGCGCGCAGCATTTCAATCAAACCAGCGCCGCCGCTCGGCGTCGGTTCATCGGGTATCCAACCGCCGCCAAAACTCCAGGGGAAATGGTCGGTGAACTTCCGCACTTCGCGTTCACTGACGCCCAGCACCTTGGCGACCTCGGCGAAGGCGCTGCGAGCCTGGAACGTCGAAAACCCTCCGACCACAGCGCAATGTTCGCGGCCGTATTTCTCGAAGATGAGCTTCACCACGTCGTCCCTGAAGTCGTGCGCGAAATCAATGTCGATGTCCGGCAGTTTGTTCAGCGCCATGCGCTCCTGGTTGAGGAAGCGGCGAAAGTAGAGATCGAAGCGGATCGGGCAAACGCTGCTGATGCCAAGGCAGTAGCAGACCAGACTGTCTGCCGCGCTGCCGCGCGTAATCCACTCAATGCCGCGCCGCCGGCAGTTCTGAAGAAAATCCCAGGTGATAAGAAAGTATTCCTCGTAGCCTACTTCGTTAATAATGCCCAGTTCCGTTTCGATCTGGGGTCTGGGGTCTGGGGTCTGGAGTCTGGGGTAACGACGGCGGAGTCCTTCAAGGACAAGCCGCCGCAGGAACTCGCTCGGCGGTGAACCGTCCGGCGGCGAGAACGCCGGAAACTGCGGCTTGCCGAAAGGCAGGTCGAGGTTGCATCGCTCGGCGATTTCGCGCGTGTGGCGCAGCCAGTCCGAATGTTCCTGGCAGGCAGTCGCCATTTCAGCCGGTGCGCGAAAATGAAATCGGCCCCCGCGCCGCTTCTCGGGATGACCCTGTCTCAGCAGCGTCAGCGTGCGAATGCTTTGCACGATGTCGTATTTCTGCCGGTCATCGGGCGTCGCGTAGTGGATCGGCGGACACGCTGCAACGGGATTGGCCGATTCGGTCGTTGAGGCTTGAACCGTTTGTTTCATGGCTATCTGGTAGAATCGGCGCGGAAACATCTCCGCCAATCGTGTGTCCTCGCTGACCGCGATCAAGCCGCCGGTGAATCCGTCGAGTTCCTCTCGACGGAACGGGAAACGTTGTTGAGTGGCGACTGAGGCTTCGACGTCATTGGCCGCTGCCAGTTCCGCATGGCGCGACAGCAAACGGCAGAGATTGTTATACCCCTGCGCCGACTCAACGTAGAGGAGCAACGCCTTATCGCCGACGCGCACTTCAGCGCCAAGGATCGGCTTGACGCCCGCCTGCCTTGCCGCCTGCACGAATTCAACCGCGCCGTGCAAGTTGCCCGCGTCAGTGAGCGCGACAGCGGGCAGACCGTGATGCCTGGCCAGCTCGATGATGGCCGGCGGCGAGAGTGTGGAATCGAGAAACGAGTAGTGACTGTGCGTCCGCAACGGCACGTAACAGTCAGCCCATTGGCGATTGGCGATTGGCGATCGGCGATTGTGAACCGTGAGCCTCGTTACCTCGGCGGCTATGGTTTCGCGCGGCGCGTCACGCAGCCGGAAGTCATGCCCGCGCAAAACAACCGAGCGCCCCCGCGATCTGCGGAGTTCATCAATCACAAGTGCCAGCCGTCCCCGGGCGTCCTGCCGTTGAGCTGAAACTTCCAGAGCCAACTCGCTCCGAAAACGACCGTCATAGACGTTCGACAGCTTCAGCGACACAAGGCGCAGACTCACGCGCCGTTTCCACGCTTGCCGCAGCATGGCGTGCAGACGGCCGTACACGTCGGTTTCGAGGTCGGTCGGCTCGATCAGGCTTTCGCTCGCTTGATCCTCCGCCATGTCGTTGTAGCGGACTTTGACGGTCAGTGTGCGGATGCTCCGACCTTCTTCGCGCACTTTGGAGAACAGGTTGTCCGCCATGCACCGCAGAGTGGCGTTGACATATTCCTCGTCCGTCAGGTCGGTGGCAAAAGTTTCCTGTTGGCTGAACGACTTCTGCGGTTCGCGCGCAGGAATCAGCGGGCGCTCGTCAATCCCGCGGGCGAACTGCCGGACACTCGCGGCCTGGCTGCCAAGCAATAGTTCCAGCATTTCCAACGGTATCGCCGCAACGTGGCAAATCCGCACCAGACCGGCTGCGTTGAGACGCTCACTCGTCTTCGGCCCGACGCCAGGAAGCCAGTGGTTGGGCAGCGGGTGCAGAAATGCCGCCTCGCGGCCGGGCGGGACTTCGTTGAACGCGGCGGGCTTGGTCAGCTTCGACGCGACGGCGCTGACCAGCTTGTTCGTCCCGATGCCTTCACTGACGGTGATTTTAAGCTTTTGGCCGATGGCCTTGCGGATCGTCAGCGCGATTTCGACCGGTGGTTTAGGCACGGCAGAGAGGTCGAAGTAGCCTTCATCAATTGAAGTTTGCTCAACCTCGGGCGTGAAATCGTAGCAGTAGCCAAACATCCAGTTGGAGAATTGCTCGTAACGCTCGAAATCGCCGGGCAGAACAATGAGCTTCGGACAAAGCCTGCGGGCCTGCCTAGTCGGCATCGGCGTGTAGATGCCGAAGCTCCGTGCTTCATACGACGCCGACGCAATGATGCCGCGCTTCTCGCCGCCCACGGCAACCGGTTTGCCGCGCAGCCTCGAGTCGGACGCCTGCTCGACCGCAGCGAAGAAAGCGTCCGCATCCAGATGAACAAGAGTCCGCATAGCGAACAAGTAAGAATGCAGAATGAACAAATCAGTCCCCGCGAGCGCGCTTGCCGAACTCCTTCCTTCGCGGTTTCAAACCTTTTTCTACGCTCATCATTTTGCCCCTACTTTTCGAGCCGGCGAAGCACGGCTCGAACGACACCCTGGATCATCAATTCGTCGGACGGAATGAGGTCGGGATATTTTGGGTTTTCCGCTTTGAGAAATGGTTTGCCGTTCTTCACGACAAACGTTTTCAGCGTGCTCTTGCGGTCGATGAGTGCCGCTACGACCTGCCCCGGACGCGGCTCCGGCCCGTGTTCCAGCACGACGATGTCGCCATCGAGAATGTGCTTCCCCATCATTGAATCGCCGCTGACGCGTAAGGCGAACGTGTTCCGCGTCGGCTTGAACCCGATGGAGTCAATCGTCACCGGGATGCACTCGTCGGCCTCCTCTTCGCGGTCGCGGCCAAAGCCGGCAGGAATGGAGCCAAAGAGGGGAATCTCAACGGCGGCCCGCCGGTTCGCGCGGGCCAGGCTCACCAGCTGCAGCGACCGCGCCTTTCCAGCGTCCACCGCCAAGACACCCTTTTTCACCAGCGCCCGGACATGGCAGGCCGCAGCGGTCTTGCTGGCAAAACCGAAGTGCCCGGCAATCTCCCGTTGGCTCGGACACGGGCGCCCGGCGGTGACTTCACGTTCAATAAAGTCGCGGATGGCCTGCTGTTGGTCGGTGAGCGAGTGCATACTGTCCAAATGGACAGTATTACCCCGAAATTGTCAATCCATACTCCGCAGTGGGTAGCGGGCTATCCAGGGCAAGGTGACATCAAGGGTCACTATATTGATTGAAACTTGCTCGCTACGCGGGTTAGTTGCCGTTTTGTTGATCAAGAACCATCATGAAAATTGAACCACTGGGGTCGTCGCCTGACACCATGAACAAACGCCCGCACTCAGTCACCGTGATCAGTGGCATATTTCTGCTGGCCAGCGTTGTCGGACTCGCATACCACGCCACCGAGTTCAAGACACAGGGTCCGTTTCAATATGACCTGGTCTGGGTTTGCCTCGTCCGGCTTCTCGCGATTATTTGCGCGGTGTTTATGCTCCGCGCCGGCAACTGGGCGCGCTGGCTTCTGGTGATTTGGATCGCCTACCACGTCATCCTGAGCGCCTTTCACTCGGCGTTTGAGTTGATAATCCACAGTTTGTTGCTCGTGGTGGTTGCCTATTTTCTATTTCGCCGGCCGGCTTCGGTCTATTTTCGCGGCGCCAGATCGGAGTCCGCACAAGTGAACCGCGATTCGGTGATAAGATGAAAGGAACATCATGGAGTCAACAACCCACAAAACGATGCTGCCCGCGTTTTGTTTTCACCGAAATCACTTCTGGCCGTACTTGTTCACCACCCATCGAATGGCCGATTCCTCCCCGAAAACGCGCCAGCGGTCCGTGTAGCTGATCCAATCCTGGTCCGACAAATTCGGCAGCAAAGGTTCAAGCTGCGCCTTGAGTTCCTTCAACTCCGCTTTTTTCTGGTTGAGTTGATTGAGCCGGTCCTGAACGGTCTGGCCGTCACTGCCGTAAGGGCCGCTCGGATCCATTGCGCTGAGCGCGATGCGCTCAACAGCCATGCCGGTAAGCCAACTGACTTCAGTCTCTCCTGGCGTGTCTTTGTACCGTTGCCCGAGGTTTACGGCCATCTGTAAGGCGGCTTGTGCAGATGCTTCATCTCCCGACAGCCGGTAGGACTTGGCTAGATCAACCAGGCTCAATCCGAGGTCCTTCACCTGCCGCAGTTGCGGCAGCGACACGGGAATCGTTCTGGCTTCCGCCACTGAATAGCCGGCGGCGAGATAAGCTTCCTCATCGTCCTGCATTCGGTCCAGTGTGTAATCCTGAAACTGCTGTTTGCCCGATACCGCAACGAGTTCCTGTACGGCCTGATCGATTTGTCCCGATTTGAAATAATCCAACGCCAAAAGATAATTCGGCAGCGAGTTCCCAGTGTCAGCCTTCTTCAAAGCTTCCAGCCATTGCCGCCGTTCCTCGGGAGAAACATCTTTTTTGAACACTGCTTCGAATGCGACCTGCGGGTCATTTGGATATTGGCCCATCGCTTCCGCCAGCAGCGCGGCATCGCCGGTAGTGCGATACGCCGCGAGCAGACTCGCCGCGTTACGTCTATTTGCCTGGAGATAAGGTTCGAACTGCTCGGCAGTCAACTTTGGCTGCTTATCTTTGAAGCGGGCATAGAGATTGGTGAATTGTAAATTTTCCAGAGGCGCGGCAGTTGAAGCCGTGGTTGGGATGGTTGGCGCGGGCAGACGCGGGGCCGGCACGCGCTTCAGTTGTGTGACGCGGCTGGCGAGGTTCTTGTTGTCGGCTTGAAGTTGCGCAATTTGTTTTTGTAGGTATTCGCTTTGCTCACGGAGCTTGAGCTGCGACTGATGTTGAATGAGGATAGTTGTCGCCGCGCCAGCCATTACCAAAGCGGCGACGCCGAGTTGAAGTTTGGTCAGGCTCATAAGTTTCAAAATCGTGAGTGTGGTTGCGGTTCCTGTAGCTGCGCCGGCAATAGCGGCGCCGGTAATTGCCACGGCCATTCCCACCGGAGCGGAAGCGACAGCCCCAGTGGCCAGTGCCGTTCCCAGCGCGGCGGCGGAGCAAGCGATCCCCTCGCGCTTGAGAAGCTTTCCCAGTTTTTCCAGCGCACGGGTGATACGCATCCGGACAGTGTTTTCGGGGATACCCAGCACTTCACCGACGGAACGAAAGTCGCGCTGTTCGAAGAACCGAAGCACGATGACCGCGCGATCCTGAGTGTTCAATTGATCGATGGCGTCATCGAGAACAGGTGCAATCTCGGATTGTGAGATTTGGGAATCATCGCGGAGTGCATTCATTTCAATAGCCTGCCTTTCGCGGGCTGCCCGTCGGCGTTCGCCGCGCATCACTTTTCTGGCCACGAAACAACAATGGCGGTGAAGCCAGCCGCCGAGCATCACCTCGCGCGACAGCGTGCGGGCCATGCGCGCGAGGTCAATAAACACAAGCTGCGTCACATCTTGCGCCAAATACGCATCCCCATCCACCAGCCGGATTGCGGTGGAATATGTCAGGTCGAGATAGCGAGTCACGATTTCGCGAAAGGCGGCTTCCGAGCTGCTGTGCGCGTATTCCGCGAGCAATCTTTGGCTTTCGGTCATCTTTAGTTACCAGTAAAGACCCGCCGACAAGCAAAACCGCACACCAGGAGTGCATTTTTGATCAAAACACTGTTGACCAGGAATTGGCCAAGCACGTATCTGTTTAGCACCCTTTGAACGTAGCGCAGGTTTCCAACCTGCTGTATCGCCGATTTCCAATCGGCAGAGCCGTCGCCAGTGCCGTGGCTTTGGAGACGGCGAAGCGTCTGCGGGTTGGAAACCCGCGATACAGCAGATTTGGAAATCTGCGCTACGGCGCGGTCGCCACGCTAAACAAGTACCCAGGCACGCTTTGCCAATTTACGGAAGTATGGTGGGCCCAGTTGGATTTGAACCAACGACCAAGCGATTATGAGTTGTGTTCTGTAGGGTTGTTCCGAGTCGCATCCGGTCGTCACAGGTTGCGATACCCCTGTTTTTATTGGGTTTCGCGTTGGAGGCCCGCTACCCCGCACAACTCGACGCAACCACTCAGGACCGAAGAATTGGCCAAGAATTGGCCAAGCACGGAGAGGCGTCAAGCGCCGTTGAGGTTCTTTACAAGGTCGCTAGCCGGTGACGTCTCGATCTGGCGGCGCGCTTTGTGTAGCTCATACATCTATCC
>QHOP01000265.1 GCA_003219345.1 Verrucomicrobiota bacterium | reverse complement strand
GGATAGCCCGGCTGAACGCCTGGGCCGCGAGCAACGCGCAGCCGAGTCCAAGGCACATGAGCGGATAATCACTGTACTCGCTTGCCGGGGTTGCGAGCAGCACCAGGTATGACGTGGCAACAGTAACCGCCCACCACGGCAGGAGGAATTTGATCTCGGTCCAAATCAGTGAAGGTATCGCCATCAATAGTGTATTAGTTCAATAATACACTTGGGCGATCCTGTCAATGGATTTTTTGGGGGGCGGTCCGAAGCTTTTGACAAGCGTTCGTGCAATCCGCGCGCTCACTTCGTTGCCTCAACCGTGACGCTCGTCGTTTCACCAGGGCGGACCTCAACTTCAGTCAGCGGCATGGAGGTCCACGAATTACTGGACAAAGTAACCACAGGCATCAGCGTATGCCGTCCGGGTGGCGCCTGCGGAAAGACGAATCGGCCTACCGCGTCGGTTTGCGCCTTGAATCCGGAACCGGCTGAAATTGTGTTGAAGTCACCGCCGCCGTATTCCAGCGCTAGAGATTGATCAATCGCCGCTCGTTCGCCAGACAAACAGATCCCTTCCAGGCGACCCCAGGGTTGCAAAGGGAGAGTAGTATTGGCGGAGAGGGCTGCGGGCGCGATTTCTGCGAATCCTCCCGTGTGAGCGACGATCACGCGCACGATGGCGTTGTCGGGCGGCAGGCGAAAGCGGCCTTCGGAATCCGTCGTGAGCAGTGAACCGGCAGTCTGGAGGTTCTGGCGTGAGAAACTGCCGGGGACAAGATTCAGTCGTGCCCCAAGCGACACGAGGCCCACGTCGGCGCCGCTGGCGGGACGTCCGTCCGGCAACCGGACTGTGACCGTTGTCGAGACAGCCTTTTGAAGGGTCACGTCGAGGCGGACTTCGCCTTCGTCGGCGCCAATTGTCCGGCTGACGAACGGCGCGTAACCGTCCGCTTCAAATTTGAAGACGTAGCTGGGATGCGCCACGCCGCCGAGGACTGGTTCCTCGAATGCATGGCGGAATTCGCCGGCGTTGAAGCTCAACCAGAAGCGGTCGATCGTACTCCATTGAACACCGTTATCGGTCATTGAACCGTTAAGGAACATCTGGTTCGGCCAGCCCGTCCCGATACGAAATCGCGAGAGCGACGCTCCGGTTTCCGCGTCGCGCACCGTGCCGAAAATGGTGAGCGCAGGCGGCAGCGTGATGACGTGCTCCTCACCATCGGGTCGGATTTTCACGCCGCTCACGCGCATATAGCCGGACGCGGAGATATCGAACAGCAATTCAGCATCTGGCGCGCTGTCCCAAACCACGCGGCCGTCCGCATCAGTTTTGGGATTGAATTCGACTTGCACTGGCTTGTACTAAGGACCGTCAAGGTTCACAGGGACATTTCCAAAGGTGTCCAGCCACACGCCGGCCCTCGGGATGGGTTCGCCGTTCTTGTTGACGACTCGAAGCCGGAGAATTTTGCCGCGCTGAAATTTGATTTGAAACGGCTCGGAGTTCTCCGACAACTCCACCTCCATCGTCGTCGCGGCATACCCATCGGCTTCGGCGCTCAACAGGATTTTTCCGGGAGCGCAGCCGCCAAGCATGAATGAGCCGTCGAATTCCGAAGTCGCCTCTCGGCTGGACGGAATCTTTTCCCCGCGATCCGGCCGCCAGTGGAGGCGCGTGTCGGCAAATCCGTCAATGCGCGTCGTCAACATCAGTTCGCTGATGTTCAGCGGATAGACGACTTCACATATGCCCTCGCGATTCGCCATCAGCTTTTTCTCCGCCGCCCAGCCGTAGTCAATCGGCACGTTTGGCGCCGGCTTGCCGCTGTCCGCAGCGACGATGGTAAGGCGCAGTCTGCCGGACGGTGAATTCGCGTCGGCTGCAGCCGCAATCGAGTTTGCGGAAAGCTCACTTGGATTTGCCGTTTGCGCCGGCGCCGGAACGGCGCGGCTGTCAGCGGCTTTGGCCAACGCGGGGTCAGCCTTTGCGCCCGGATTCGACGCGTGGTGACGCAAAACCGAAGGCGCCACGAACGCGGCAACCGCCGCCACGCCAAGCGCGATTGCAACTTTTGCCGGTGTCATCAGCTTTAGCAGGAGCGCAGTGAATCCGACACCGGAAGCGGCGCCTGCCAACACCACGTTGCTCACGTGCGCGGCCAGACCTGCCGGCGCCGCCTGCACTGCCTGGCCTCCCAGAAAGGTCGCCAGCGCGGCGAGCGAAAGGCTGACGCCGCGTTTCGCCAGCAGGACGCGCAATTTGTCGAGCGCGCGGCTGACGCGTTTTTGCGCGGCGTCTTCGTTGGTGCCGAGCGCGGCGCCGATGGACCGCAGATCCCGCTTCTCAAAGAAACGCAACAGGACAGCCTGGCGGTCCGCATCGTCGAGATCGTTGACGGCTTCGTCGAGGACGGGCGCGATTCCCTCCCAAGGAGAATCGCCGGATTGAAGCAGAGTATTCATTGCGATGGCCTCGCGTTTGGTAGTGTCTTAATTTGAAGTCACTGCTACTCATTTAGCCCTTGCCTTTTTGATTTGATGGGACACGCCAACCTTGACCGCGCTTTGCGCTGAATCTACCGGGGGAAGTTCCAAGACCGTGATAAATTCCTCCGGATCGCCATGTGACCAGCCATAAGCACGTTTTGCTTTGGGATGCCCGGTTAGATCGAAAACCTCGACATCTCCCTGCCAGACGGTTTTACCTTCAAATTCTTCTTTTACCGGCACGGTCTTGGAATAAACAGCCGTGCAGTTGTGTAAGTGCTGAATCGTCATTTGCAATCGCTCTATGTAGTTCTGTTTATTCACCGCAACGCTTTACCAAATCTTCGACCGTCCAGAACGTCGGCTCAATACCCGCTGCCATTGCTGGCGTCATCTTCAATGCGCCATGCGTCTTGCAGAAGTTGTAATAGGCAAAGTTCAGAGCAATTGCTGCCTCGAAACTTTCAAACTTCTTACTGAACGCGTTTGTTAGGCGCGTGAGGCGGCGGCAGTGCATACGCAAATTGTGATTCTGCTTCTCGATGTGAGACGTGGTAATCCGGTTCACGTCCGGCATTCCTGAAATCACCGTGCGCTCTGTCTTTACGACTTCTGCCGGACTATATCGGCTGGCGGCATCCTTGTTTAAGTTTCACGACCGCGTATGTTTTTATCAATTGCGCGTAGTCCACTTCGCCACCGAACCCCCGTTCTACTGCCTCTGGATACGACGCGAGGGCATCACTGGAAAGCTGAACGCGGCGTGAGAGCCGTCCGGCTAAATCTTCCATGAACGCCTTGGCGTGATATGAATCTCGTCTGCCAACAACAAATGAAGGAATGAGTTTGGTGTCGGCATCCAGCGCGATAAACGTCCAAACATCGCCGACACCAATAATCATTGATTCCTTGTGCGTGGCTCGTTTCTCCTTTTTGCCGATGAATCCCCAAATCTCGTCCACTTCGATATTGCGGCAGTTCAGTCCGCGCATCTTCTCGTCAAGAATCCTGACGCACACTTTGCCGACACGAAGACCGAGACTCATAATGGTGTTGCGGTTGACGCCAGTAATGCGCTCAATGCTGCGGATGCTCGCGCCCTCGCAAAGCATGGCAATTACCGCCGCCTTCTTTTCGAACTTTAAGTTGTTAGCCATAACCAGTCTTTCTTTTGACTGGACTTAGTGTGCTACAAGAATCAGATTATAGCAAGAATTATTGTGCTACAAAAACGAAAAATAATTGGACGGCCCAAACTCCCGAAGGGAGAGGCGAAAACTGAGATGGTTCGCGCCCGTGTCACTCCGTCGGAGTACAAGGCCGTCGCTGCTAAAGCTGGCGATGAAGGCATTTCGGAATGGGCTAGGCGCGTCATGTTGAAAGCAGTTAGATCACTTTAGAGGCCATGCCACAACCGCGATTTCTGCAAGCTCCTTTTGGCGTTTCGCTATAGCGCTCATCGTCCACTTGTCATATTTTGCCACATCGCGTGTCAGGGAAGAATCAGCGTCTGCGGCAAATATAGTTCTCTTGAAATCGTAGCCTTTGCCTTGTATGGCTCCGTTTTTTTCCTCATCCATTGGCGTCAAATTGCCAAGCCTGTGTACATTCGCCCTATGATCGTCTTCGGAGAAATGCTTCCAATTGTCATCTCGTTTCTTGGGCAAAATGTGCTCTAGGGTAAGATCGCTCCGAAGCGTACTTTTGTCTTTGGCGAACTGCAACGCCTGCAAGTAGTATCGCGCGATTTTCTCTTTAGATTCCGACACGTTTGCGAAAGCGATTTTGAACTCTTCATCCTCTGGAACGATTTGCTTTATTGAGTCAGCGGCGGCTTTTGCCGTTTTTGTTTTGCCACTCCAAATATCCGCGGCGATTTTCGCATAGTAGCCTTCAATTGTTCCGCTGGGCGTTCCAGTGACCATAAACCGAACAGACCATACAACGCTCTTTTCCAGCAATTTATCGAATTGACCGTGTTTAAGCTTGGCGAACGCCGATAACAGCATTGGCCGGAGTTGCGTTACTCCAAGTGTTTTGAGCGTGGCGATATTACTTTTAACGTGTTCCCCACGGTCTGTTGTCCGCTCGTGCGACGCCATAATGATGGCAGCGTAATCTTGTGCCGCTTCCTCCAAACTGCTCAACAGCGCGATGGCTCTGCCAGGATTGGTGATTCTATCCTTAATCTTGTCATACAGGTATCGCGTTCGCGTATGGCCGTAGCGTGAAACCCAAAAGCACCGAATGTATTCGACAACATTTTCCTCTTCACCTTCTACCGTCTCCAGCGTGCCGGTCATTGATGCCCATTTTTGAATAACATCATTTCGGAGACCTTCGGCCGTGGCGTGAAGATAATTTTTCAGCAGGTCAGCAGCGGACAGCTTTAGTCCACGATCATTCATGGTCTCAAAAATTGTGAACGCTGTCCTTTCATTGGTTACTTGAACCCATATTACTTGCAATGACTTCTCAATGAAATCTACCCATCTGTTCAAGTTTTTGTATGACTCTTCCGGGCTCCCTTTCTTCATTATGGAGTCCTCTACGAATTCGTTAGCGGCCCGCGCAACTGATTCCAGTCGCTTGTGTGAATCTCGCGGTCGCGTGGTGGGGATAGGCTTTTCCGATTCCGTATTTGGGCGAGGCAGGATTCGTGCGAAAAAGAACTCCTTATCTTCAAGGTTCAGGGTCAAATGCGGAATGGCATCGGCCCCGCCGCGCCGTTCAGAAAATAAGAAGCTTCTCTCCACAATGTTGGCATCCTTTTCATTGTCTAAATCAATGAGTGCGTTTCTGATTTCGGCTAGCAGAATCATGGTTGTCGCCAATCGCTGCTGGCCGTCATAAATCAAAATTTTTCCTGATGTCTCTATGCTGACAATTGAACCAAGGAAATACTCATCTGATCTGTTGTCGATTTCCTTGCGAATGTCCTTGAATAGGTCTTCGGCGTGTTCTGGCTTCCAACGGTAAGCTCGCTGGTTTGGTGGAACCTCAAGGCGTTCCTCTTTTAACAATTTGCCGATGGTGGTTGCGCCGATGGTAATACTTTGGGAGAGCATACCGACAATCATTTGACACCCCTCTTTCGGGTGTCAAACCCCTTTTTGTGGCCTAAAAACTCCCAAATCCAAATTAAGACACTACCTCGCGTTCGCGTTGCTGGCGGCGGCGTTCGCCGCGCATCAGGGTAGAAGAGACGAAACAAGTGTGCCGATGCAGCCAGCCGCCGAGCATGGTCTCGCCCTTAAGCGACCCGGCCTTGCGCGCGAGATCGGCGAACACGGTCTGGACAACGTCCTCGACGAGGTGCGCGTCGCCGCCGATGCGACGGAACGCGACGGAATAAACGAGATCAACGTAACGGCTGACGAGTTCCCGAAACGCTGGCTCGGACCCTTTTTCAGCGTAATCGCGCAGCAGTTGGCCGGTGGCGTTCATACTTTTCACCAACTATAAAGCCGCCGGTCACCGGAATCCGACATCGAAAGGAGGGGATTCGGAGATTCAAATCCCGAAAAATGGAAAGCCCGAGTGGAAGTGGCATCGCTCCCAACACTCTTCAGCCGCGCTGAACGGCGTCCGCGATGACAACGGCCACCGTCGCGCCGGACCCACCGACCGCGGGTGCGATCTATGCGCCGGTTGGCGCAGCCGGCTTCAGGTCATCAAACGCCTTCAGCACCTGTTCAGGGCGAGCGCGGACGGTGACGCTGTCCGTCAGATTGATCCAGCGGATTGTGCCTGTTGAATCAATCAGGAATTCGGCAGGACGGGCGATGTCAGCGCCTTTCGGTCCTCCGCCCTGGTGCAGGAGGTCGTAGCGCCGGATCACTTCCGCGTTCGGGTCGGAAAGGAATGTATAGGTGAAGCCAAGCTTTTGGCAGTGCTGGCGCGTCACCTCCGGCGCGTCAACGCTGATGGCAACCACGCGGATAGCGCGTGTGTTGAAGTCGGCGAGCCGCTGCTGGAAACTCCGCAACTCGGAGTCGCAAAGGGGTCACCAGTAGCCGCGGTAGAAAATCAGCAAGACGCCGTTGGCTCTTGCGCCCGCCGTGCCGGCCGAGGGCGATGCGAGAAGTTCGGCCAGCGTCACCGGTTTGCCGTTTTGGTCCGGCAAGGTGAAATCCGGCGCCTTCTGCCCGAGGCGCGGCGCTGCTGCCGAGGACGGCAACTGCCTTACGAGGTAGAAAAGGCCGTAGGAAAAGAAACCGATTCCGGCCAGGCTTACCGCGGCCAGGATGGAGCCGAGAATTTTGCCGCGATAGAGTTCCGGCTGCCGAAAGGATCGTATCAACCCTTTACCCAGCAGCACTGCACCGGCGAAAAAAAGCAAAAGGTTTGCCCACGGGAAATCTCGCGTGATCGGGAACCGCACAAAGAAAGTGACATAACTGACGAGACCGAGCACCACGAGAAGGAATCCCGCCCAAAGTGAAAAGTTCCAACGTCGTTTCATAGAGACTTGCCTGCCTGATGCTGACCGTGAATGGAGAGAATTGCAAGCGGAGTGTGTATCAACGCTGAGCCGGAGGGAGCCGGAGGCCAGGGCCATTGACAACGAGCTGGCTCGTGCGGACTGCCAGTCCGCGATACAGCCGATTAACAATCGGCGCTACAGCGTAGCGCAGACTGGTAGTCTGCTGTATCGCCGGTTGTTAACCGGCTACGGCTCATCATCCAAAGCGCGCAAACCCTGGCGCCTCAATCCGGCGCATTCGCGCGTGGAAGAGTCGAGGCGGTATAGATTTGAATCGGCGGCGGGTTCCTGTTTCCTTGCCTGGTTAACAGTTCGTCCAATTCCTCCAAGGACCGATTCGCAACCATCTGGTAGTTGGAGATCGTCGGATCGAGGTCCCTCTTTACGTTCGGCTTCAGCACGGCCTGAGCACCGGTTGGCGCAGGTAAAGGAATACCCGGTCGCTGCACGAAGAGGAACAACGCTGCAATCACCACTACGGCTGCACCGATCACGGGCCAAGCCACGCGCCCGTGAAGCCGCCTTCCTGCGAGATCGGCCAGGGTTTCCCAGGCGGAAGCTGTTTCCTCCGACCTCAGTGCGCCGACGACTTTTTGGTGGAAGGATTCGGACGCCTGGATGCCCGCCTCTGTCTGCCCTGCGTTCAGCTTTTCAGCGACGTCTGAAATCTCGGCCAGATAGCAACGGCATCCTTCGCAGGCTTCGAGGTGCGCGCGGAGATCCCGTGCCTGTTGGACATCCAACGCGTCGAGTGCCAGCCAGGCGATGCGCTTCCGGTATTTTGAACAGGGTTTCATAAACGTCCAGCTTTCGGTTTGAGATTCGCCCATTGCGTGTTGAGGGCGTTCATGCCTCGCAGCTTATCCAGGGCATGGAACAACCTGGATTTCACGGTTCCCACGGAACAG
>QHOP01000264.1 GCA_003219345.1 Verrucomicrobiota bacterium | reverse complement strand
TTCCAGGTGCCGGCCACACCCTTGACCTTTGCCTGCCCGCCCAATTTCCCCTCCGTGCCGACCTCGCGCGCCACGCGCGTCACTTCCGAGGCAAAGGAGCCGAGTTGGTTGACCATCGTGTTGACGGTTTTGGCGGTTCGGAGAAACTCCCCTTCCAAAGGCCTGCCCTCAATTTCCAGTGCCATGGTCTGGGCGAGATCGCCCTTGGCCACCGCGCCAATCACGCGTGCGGTTTCACTCGTCGGATGCACCAAATCACTGATCAGGGTGTTGACCGAGGCAATCGATTCGGCCCACGAACCGCCCACTTCCCCGATGGAAGCACGCTGGCTTATCTTTCCTTCCTTGCCGACGACGCGGCTGATTCGCTCCAGCTCATTTGCCATTTTTTCATGACGCTCAATGACATCATTAAACGTATCTGCGATTTTTCCGGCGGTGCCATTCCAATCCAGCGGCAGACGCATTGAGAAGTCGCCTTTTTTCAGCGCTGTCAGGGCGGTGAGCAGCAGCTTGATATCAATGTCACCGTTCGCCACTGCAGTTTGCTTCAAGCGGGGCATTGGTGCCCCTTCGTGAATGACGTATCGCGGCTTACTTTTTTTCATAGCTCACTTTCCTGGGAAATGGATGAGTGCGACTTTGTGCCGGGGTTTTCCTCCTTGCCCTGAATAGATGATTTAAACATTTCCCAAAAGCGCAATGATGAAAACAAGTTCATAAAATTACGTGTGGTTCGCGGCAGCGGGCTAAATGCTCAAAGTTATGCGTAGAAAAACGGCTGATCTCTTACAAAGGCAAAGTAGAAAATAGGAGTTTCCAGCGCAATGTCAAAGCTACTTTCTCCCACATACCGGACCTGCATCCTGCCTTATCGCCGCGCCAGTATGGGCATTTGCCGCGAGTCATTTGAGGTTTTCATCTGCTGCTGCGATTGATTGCCCGGTTTTATCCTCAAAAGTAGTTGGAACGAGCGGATTTGAAGAACGGCGCGGTGGTGAGCGTGAATATGAAATGTCCAGTCTCTGGACAGGGCAGAAATCGCCATGATGAGGAGTGCGAAATGCAAAGGGAGGCTAAACCCGCGGACATCGGACGCGTTTGCCATCGGGGGGCCAATTCCGGGCCGTCAGACCGGCTGACTTTGAAACGCTGATTGCCTTCGTCCGGCAGTTCCAGGCATAGTCGCCGCGGTTGAACGAGAAACGGCACTCGCCCGCGCAAACGACAGGCAAGGTCAGTGAGGTCACTATGGCCACATGGAAATTATGGACGACAAATTGCAGATTCTGTTGGTGGATGACAACCCGGACGACCGCGCGTTGGTCATTCGGGAGATCAGCCGGGAGTTTCCGGACAGCCAATTCGAGCAGGCCACCAATTCCAAAGAACTCGCTCAGGCCATCGAATCCAGACGGTGGGATTTGGTTGTGACAGACTATCAGTTGCGCTGGACCGACGGAATCACCGTTTTGCTCGCTGTCAAAGTCCACTGGCGCGATTGCCCGGTCATTATGTTCACCGGCACCGGCAGTGAGGAAGTCGCGGTGCAGGCGATGAAAGCCGGGCTCGACGATTACGTCATCAAATCGCCCAAACACTACGTTCGCCTGCCGGCCGCGGCGCACCTGGCGCTCGAACGGACCAGGCAACGCCTTGCCTTGCGCGAGGCGGAAGGGCGTTACCAAAGCCTGTTCGATGACGTGCCCGTCGGGCTGTTCCGTGTCGCGCTCGATGGCAGGATCGTCGATGCCAACCCGGCGCTGATGGAAATGCTCGGATATCCTGACCGCCAAACCTTGCGGTCCGCGAAGGCGATGGTTTTTTTTGCCGACGCAGAAAAGCGGCGCGAATTGATGACCAAGCTCAAACAGTCCGGTCTCGTGCGACACTTCGAGGCCGAGTTTTATCGGCATGACGGAAAACTTCTCTGGGCGGAAGTCAACGCGCGGGCGATCCACAACCGCCAGAACCAGGTGCTGGACGTGCTTTGCTACGAGGGCAGCCTGGAGGACATCACCGAGCGCAAGCGGGTCGAAAAAAAATTGCGCGACTCGCGCGAGCAGTTGCGCGCCCTGGCCGCCTACCTGCAATCGGTGCGCGAGGAAGAACGGACCCGCATCGCCCGCGAAGTGCATGACGAACTGGGCCAAACGCTGACCGCGTTGAAAATGGATCTCGCCTGGCTGGACAAGAAAATGGCCGAGGCCAACACTGCCGCCGCGATTCGCCCGTTACAGCACAAAACCAAAACGCTGCCGGTCTCTGTGGACCAGATCATCGGCATGGTCCGCAAGATCGCCACTGAACTGCGCCCGCCTGTGCTCGATGAATTGGGGCTGGAAGCCGCCATCGAATGGCAGATTCGGGAATTTGAAAAACGGACCGGCATCAGGTGCCAATTCAAGCCCGGTTCGAGGCATCTGAACCTTGATCCCGATCGCGCCACGGCCGTGTTCCGCATTTTTCAGGAGACGCTGACCAACATCATCCGGCACGCCCAGGCAACTCAGGTGAACATTCACCTGAGGGAGGAGGGCGATAAACTTATCCTCGAAGTGCAGGACAACGGCCGCGGCCTGACCGGACGCGAGCGTTCGGGCACGCGGTCGCTCGGATTGCTCGGGATGCGGGAACGCGCCACTATGCTGGACGGCGAAATCAACATTATCGGGCGCCAAGGCAAAGGAACGACCGTCGGCGTTCGCATCCCGCTCCATCATCCGGCGCAAGACGCGAGGAAATGACCGCGGGCGGGGCACGTGGACAAGGCGCGCTTATGGTAATGGGAGGTAGCGAATTAGAGGTCGGATGCGTGAATTTCACGCGTTTTGCGTGAAAATTTACCGCTGGTGGGAAATAAGGCGGGTTGACGGCACGTTTTTTAGGGGAAATCAGCGCTGGCATCGGCGCTGCTAAGATTCTCTGAGAAATTGCGTTGACACTCTGATTGCTTTGATTAGAGTATCAAAACCGTTAACCCAAAAAGACTGAAACAACATTATGAAGCGAGTTTTTAGCAAACACAAAGTCGGGGCTTTCACGCTCATCGAGCTGTTAGTCGTTATTGCCATCATCGCCATATTGGCCGGCTTGCTTCTGCCCGCCCTCGCCAAGGCCAAGGCCAAAGCGCAGAAGATTGCCTGCACCAACAACTTGAAACAGGTCGGCTTGTCGTTCCGCATTTTTGCCAACGACA
This sequence comes from Verrucomicrobiota bacterium, assembly GCA_003219345.1. Taxonomy (GTDB): domain Bacteria; phylum Verrucomicrobiota; class Verrucomicrobiia; order Limisphaerales; family AV2; genus AV2. The sequence continues at coordinate 28,064 of QHOP01000264.1, read as the reverse complement.
ACGGCGACAATTTTCCGATGAACGTTTCGACCAATCAAGGCGGTTCATCCGAATACAAGGTGGCAGCGAATCAGCAGGTTCCGTTTAACTTCTATCATCTCTACGTCATGTCCAATGAGTTAAGCACGCCCAAAGTGATTACCTGTCCCAGTGATAACTACCAGACCCCGGCGAACAGCACCGTGCCCCACACAACCGGAACGAACTGGCTTCATATCCTCAATCCGGTCAATAACACCGGCATCAAGAACAAAGGAAACAGCTACATTATTGGGTATGACGCGCAAGACACCTTCCCCTCGATGGTTTTGTCGGGGGACAGAAACATCACCAACAATGCCGCGGGAGGACAAGGCCCGCCCACACAAGTTCTTGCGCCGACTCAAAACAACGGTATCTGCGCCAATTTGGGAACGAACCAGGTTAGCGCCACCGGTGCGGGCTTCACCAAAGACACGCACCAGAGTTCGGGTAACATTGCTCTGGGTGATGGAAGCGTCCAGCAATTCACCACTGCTCGTTTGCGCGACCAACTCAGAAATTCGGGCAACGACCTGAACACGGTCGGCATCGGCGATTAAAGAGAGCCGCCCTTTTTGCAGCGAAAGGCATCCGCAAGGATGCCTTTTTTGTTCTCACACCGCAGCCGTCAGTTCGATAATCTTTCGCAACGGCGTTCGCGGGAAGAAATCAGTCTTGCGGATTAGTTTTTCGATGATCGGCCTTCGCCGTTGCATGTCTTCGAATCCGGGTGAATAAGCGTCGTCATAAGGGACGAATTCAATGCCAGACGAAGAGTTCAGCGTCTTAATCACCAGTTCCGCCAGTTCGCGGATGCTGATTTCCTCGGTGCTTCCCACGTTAAAGACCTCACCTCGTGCGCCGGGGCAATTCTGCAATCGCACGAGCGCTTCCACGGTGTCGCCGACGTAACAAAAACACCGCGTCTGCGCGCCGTCGCCATAAACCTTCAACGGCTGGCCGGCTTTTGCGGCGGTGATGAACCGCGGCAACACCATGCCGTAACGCCCGGTTTGTCGAGGGCCGACCGTGTTAAACAACCGCGCGATGATGACCGGCAGCTTCCGTTCTCGCGCGTAGGCCATGGCCAGGAATTCGTCCATCAATTTCGAGCACGCGTAGCTCCAGCGGCCCAAATGGGGGGGGCCGATAAGCAGGTCGTCTTGTTCCGAAAAGGCACGCGCCTGGCTCTTGCCGTAAACTTCGGAAGTGGAGGTCAACAAAACGGCAACATCGTGCCCGCTGGCGGCTTCAAGGATGGCTTCTGTTTCGCGCAGATTGGTTTGGATCGTTCGAACCGGCGAATTCACTACGAGTTCCACGCCTACTGCCGCGGCCAGGTGGCAGATTGAATTGGACCTTGAAACCACCTTCGACAATTCGCTGCACTCAGAAACCTTGCTTTGGATGACGCGTAGATTCGGATTTGGAATCACCGACCGAAGGTTGTCCAGGCTGCCGGTCGAACAGTCGTCGATGACGGTCACAGATTTTCGATCGGCGAGCAGGCGTTCCACCAGGTGCGACCCGATGAAGCCTGCTCCGCCGGTGACTAAAATATGTTCCGGGTTCTCCATCACGGAGCCTGGTTTGTCGTGTTGGTAAGAGTGTGCTCTGTCACCACGTTCGCAAACACCAGTGCTTTCGCCACCGCCTCGGCGAGTTTTTGCCGGTATTCCGGATCGGCGATTGATTGAGCCTCGTGGAGATTGGACAAATAACCGCCCTCCACGAGGATCGCCGGCCGATTTTGCCCGCGCAAAACCACCATGAACCGCGCGCGTCGCACTCCGCGGTCGCTGCCGCCGGTTTCTTCGAGCAACGCCCGGTGCAATCGGACCGCGTATTGCAGGTTCTGCCCGTCAAATGCGTTGTTTGGAAAGACCCGCGTGAGATCGTCTTCGTAATCGCGTGTCAAGGTGGACGGCATCCCTGTCGGCGTCAGGCAATACGTTTCGATGCCGGCCTGGTCCTGACGCGCGCCTGAATTGAAATGCAAGCTGACGAAGAGATCGGCATTCACGTGGTCGGCCAGTGCCACGCGGTTCGACAACGAGGTATCAACGTCGTTCGTGCGGGTGAGAACGACGTTCCATCCGTTGCTTGCCAGCAGCGGCTCCAACCGTAACGCCCAGTCGAGAGTGAATTCCTTCTCGAAATGATTGTCCGCAACGCTGCGGGCGCCCGTGTTCTCGCCGCCGTGTCCCGGATCGATGACGACAACGTGGTTGGTGTCCGTCGCGAAGTCCGGACGGTGTGCCAACGGCAGGACATTTTTCTCCACATCGAGCGTGCGAACCAACAATTGGCCATCGGCGACATGCGGCGCATAGCCGAGCCAGAAGCTGATCCGGTCGAAATGCGCGACGTGGCTCCCGCTGGTCACGGTGATGACACCGCCAGGCGTGTGCAATTCGCAGCTCAGATTTGTTGCGGACTGCAGCCGTTGGGCCGGGCCGAAATGGTTGGTTTGACTCCAGCCCTCCAACGAAATCCAATTGGTGGTTGCGTGCGGGATCGCGAGGGCATCCGAAACAACCGGAACTGAAACAAGTGGCAAGTCGTGCAGGTCCTTGTCTGAAACCTTTGCCCAAAACCGGTTCGTCGCCCCTCTTTCGCCGCTGTCCGCAGGTCGCGCCGGCTCCGTTGCCGAAGCCGCGGCAGCCGAATCCTTGACGCCGGGCACTCGCGTCAGTTGGGACGGCAGCCGCGCAGGCGACGAGCAACCCGCCAAGGCCAGCAGGAGCGGCAGTGCCACGACCGGGTTGCAACCGTTCAACACGCATTCATTGTGCGGAAGCCGCGCGCTGACTCAAGTCAGATTCGCAATCCTCACGCCAAATGGGACACCAAACCGCCGAGGTGTGCAAAGCGGGCTTGCTCAACGAAGTTCGCCTCGCCATATTGCGCCCGTAATTTTGCCGCCTTGAAAATCATCGTTGCCATCACCGGGGCCAGCGGGGCGATTTACACCCAGCGTTTGCTCGACAACCTGCATCCGGGTCAACACGAGCTGCACGTCGTTCTCAGCAATTATGCCCATGCGGTCATCGCTGAAGAACTGCCGGATGGGCTGCGGCTGCCGCCGGGCACAAAAACGCACAGCCTCAAAAGCATGAACGCCCCGTTCGCCAGCGGTTCAAACGCCTTCGACGCCATGGTGGTCATCCCGTGCAGCATGGGCACGCTGGGTCGCATCGCGCACGGCACCAGCGAGGATGTCCTGCTGCGCGCCGCGGATGTCATGCTGAAGGAGCGCAGGAAACTGATCCTGGTGCCGCGCGAAACGCCGCTGAATCTGGTGCACGTGAGAAATTTCGAACTGCTGCTGCAGGCCGGCGCGACGATTCTGCCGGCCAATCCGTGTTTCTACACAAATCCCAAAACCATCGAGCAGGTCGTGGATACGGTGGTGGCGCGTGTGCTCGATCATCTGGGCGTGCCGCAGAAACTGATGCCGCGCTGGCAGGAGGAACAGGAGTGAGATGAGGAAACATCGAACATCGAACATCGAACATCGAACATCGAATGAAACAGCATCGACTGCCTCGGTGTTACACGACGGCGAGACCGGCAGCCGCAAGTTCAATCTGGAAGAACGGCTGCTGGAGTTTGCGTCAGCGGTGATAGATTTATCGGAGAAGCTTCCGAACACACGATCGGGAAATCATGTTGCAGGGCAGATTTTGCGTTCCGGCACTTCGCCCTATCCTAACCATGGAGAAGCGGAGTCTGCCGAATCGCGAGAGGATTTCATCCACAAGTTGAAAGTCTGCCTCAAGGAGCTTCGCGAAACCCGCCGCTGGGCACGGCTGATCGAACGCAAGCGGTGGGCGCAGGAGGATCCAAAGCTGGTCCTCGTTTTGGGCGAGTCCGACGAGTTGATCCGAATTTTCATGTCCAGCATCCGAACCGCTCAACAGAACGCTGTGAAACAGAAGCACAAGATGCCAGGCACCAGCGCTTACCCTTCGTGCCCAGGCGGCTGAAACTTCGATGTTCGATGTTCGATGTTCGATGTTTTCCTTCATTAACAAATGGCTGTCCTTCGTGCGTTTCTCCCACACGGTCTTCGCGTTGCCGTTCGCCCTGGCGTCTATGGTCGTCGCCGCGCGCGACCAGCGCGGCTGGCCCGGTTGGCGCACGTTCGGCCTCATCCTGGCCGCGATGGTCTGCGCTCGCACCTGCGCGATGTCATTCAACCGCATCGTTGATCGCGAGTTCGACAAGGCCAATCCCCGCACCGCCAGCCGCCCTCTGCCGACCGGTCAGATTTCTTTGCCCGGCGCCTGGGCGTTGTGTCTGCTCAGCGGTCTCGGTCTTGTTGTCGCCAGTTATTTCATCAACAGAATCTGTTTTTTTCTTTCTCCCGTGGCGGTCTTCTACGTCTGTTTTTATTCGTTGACGAAGCGGTTCACCGATTTCACGCACATTTATCTTGGCTTCGCGCTGGCGCTGGCGCCCATCGGCGCGTGGCTGGCGGTCAAAGGCGGGTTCGACTTTTTCCCGATCGAGGACGGCTGGCTCGTCTTGAAAAAAAGCGCCTGCCTGCCTGTGATTCTGGCCGGAGCGGTGGTCTTCTGGCTCATCGGGTTCGACATTATTTACGCGCTGCAGGATTACGAATTCGACCGCCTGCACGGCCTGCATTCGCTCGTCGTGCGGTGGGGCCCGGACAACGCGTTGAAGGCCGCCTTCCTGTCGCATCTTTTCATGTGGGGCTTGCTGGCCGCCTTCGGATTGCTTTCGAGGTTTCGCCTGGCTTACCTGGTGGGACTGGTCATCATTCTAGGCAGTCTTCTGCTCGAGCATTGGCTGGCGCGCAGGCGCAGTTTGAAGTGGATCAACACCGCGTTCTTCAGGCTCAACGCGCTCATCAGCGTGGTGTTTCTGATTGTGACAACCGCCGAGGTGGTGTTCGAGGGCGGGTTTAAATTGCGCTAAAGCGCAGATAGACGCAGATGAACGCGGATTTTCAGCGGCAAAATTTTGACACGAATCTCACCAATTCAAAGGGCCGAAAGCCCTGTGCATCTGCGTCCATTCGCGGTTAAACTTCCCTTCCCCGACAGCCCCTTTTGCTGTTAATTATTGTTCGTGAACTTTTTCATTGAACGCAGCGAGTTGCGCGAACTCTACGACAAAGTCGTCGCGGGCGAACGGATTTCCGAAGTGGACGCGCTGCGGCTGTTCGAGAGCAAAGACCTCAATGCGGTCGGCGCCATCGCCGACTTTGTAAACCAGCGCAGGAACAGCGGCCGCGCCAGCTACATCATCAACCGCTACATCAACTACTCGAACTACTGCATCCTGAGCTGCCAGTTCTGCTCGTTCGCGCGCAAGAAACGCGACCAGGACGGCTTTGAGTTAAGCATTGACGAGATTGTGCAGAAGGCGCGTGAAGCACTGGCCCTGGGCATCACAGAACTGCACGTTGTCGGTGGGCTGCATCCATCGCTGCCGTTCAGTTACTACACCGACATGCTCAAGGCGCTAAGCTCGCTCAACGATGAAATGGCAGGGCGGGCAGTCGCTTGCCCGCCGAGCGGCGCGCAGGGGACTGCGCGCCCTACCCAACGACTGCAATTGAAATGCTTCACCGCGATTGAGGTCTTGCACCTCGCCTGGCTCGCAAAGAAATCCGTCGAGCAGACATTGATTGAATTGAAAGAGGCCGGCCTCGACTCGCTGACCGGCGGCGGGGCGGAGATTTTTCGCAAGGAGGTGCGTTCGGCCATCGCCAGAGGGAAGGAATCGGCCGAGGAATATCTCGACGTTCACCGCGCTTGGCACCGGATGGGCGGTCGCAGCACCTGCACGATGCTTTACGGCCATGTCGAATCGCTCGCCGACCGCGTGGATCATCTGCGGCAATTGCGCGCCTTGCAGGATGAGACGCGCGGTTTCGTCGGGTTCGTCCCGTTGCCGTATCACCCGGAGAACAACGACATTCCGGTGAACACGCCGCCGACCGGTTTCGACGCGTTGCGCACCATCGCCGTGAGCCGCATCTACCTCGATAACTTCGATCACATCACCGCGTACTGGGTCGGCATGGGACTGAAGCTCGCGCAAGTCGCGTTGAACTACGGCGCGGACGATCTGCACGGCACGATCATCGAGGAACACATCTTCCACATGGCCGGCGCGAAATCGCCGCAGTTGCAGACGGAGGCGGAAATGGTGAAGGCCATTCGCGAAACGGGCCGCACGCCGGTGCAACGCGGCACGTTTTACGAGCCGATCAAGGTGTGGGACGGCGCGCCGACGGCAGCGGAAACTGAACCGCCGTCGGGCAAATCCAAAGTGTTGGAGGATAATCTGGCGACGGCGTGAGCAATGGGAACAATCCGAAACGGCATCATTTCCCGCCTGAATTCTATTTGAATGGGTTCACACGCGATGGCTTGCTCTGGCTCTACGACCGAGAAAGAAAGCAATATCGGCGTCAAGCACCTCACAACACCGCCATCACTGGTCATTGCTACGCTTTCGAAAACGAAAAGGGGGAGAAAGATTACAGCGTCGGACCGCGTCTGATCCGGGCTTGTCGCCCGACCGTGAATCGTCGAAAGTTTTCTCAGATGAACTTTTTCCTCAGGGGCACTGGATTCCTCCGAACTGGCGCCGGCGTCCGGTTGAGCAATCACAAGATGGCTCGTCTGACGGCTGCCCTTGGCTTGCTGTTGTCCATGTCCATACCGGCAGAGGATTGGCCGCAATTCCGCGGGCCGAACCGCGACAGCGTCTGGAACGAAACCGGCATTCTGCAAACTTTCCCGGCGGAGGGATTGAAGGTTTGCTGGCGCGCGCCGGTAGGAGCGGGGGTCTCCTCACCCGTCGTGGCCGGGGGCCGAGTCTATGTCACTGACTCAAAATTGGAGAAGCCCAAGGCGTGGGAGCGCGTTCACTGTTTTGATGAGAAATCCGGGAAGCCGCTCTGGACTTTCTCCGATGAAGTGAATTACGGCGAAGGAGCTTTCCACCAGCAGGAGCAGGGCAGCCCGTCAGGGCCGTGTCCGACGCCCATCGTCGAGGGCCGGCGCGTGTTCACTCTCGGAGCGACGGGCCATCTGTTATGTCTCGAAGCGCGCAAGGGCAGGGCGGTCTGGAAAAGGATTCTCAGCGAAGACTACGCTTTAATCGAGTCTCCGAACCTCACGTCGTGCCCGTTGATCGAAGGCGGTCTGCTGATCGTGGTCATTGGCGGCAAGCCGGGCGCGTGCGTCGTCGCTTTCGACAAGCGCACGGGCAAGGAATTCTGGCGCGCGCTGGACGATCCTCCGCGCGCTTTCAGTTCGCCCATCGTCATCAGCGCCGGCGGGAAAAGACAATTGATCGTGTGGACACCGAAGGCGGTGACTTCTTTGAATCCCGCCACGGGCCGGACCTGGTGGCGGGAGGCGCTCGTCACTCGCGAAGATTACGCGGTGGCGACTCCGGTGTTCCACGGCGATCTGCTACTGGTCAGCGGACTGATGTTCCAACTCGACCGCAACCAACCGTCCGCGTCGCGAGCATGTGTTCGCCGGAAAAATGGGCGGCCGTTTGGTGTGTCTGGAAGCGCGCACTGGCAAACAGGTTTGGGAAACCGACAAGGTGACCGGCCTGGCCAACGGCGCGACGATTCATCTGACGCTCAACGGTGATTCCGTCCTGATCTTCACGGACCAGGGAAACCTGATTCGCGTCCGGCTGGATGTGAAAGGTTATCATGAACTGAGCCGCGTCCATCTGATCGAACCGGACTACCAATTTGGTGATAGAAAGATCGTCTGGGCGCCGCTGGCTTTCGCCAACCGGCATGTGTTTGCCCGTAACAACCAAGAACTGATCTGCGCCTCGCTGGCAACGAAGCCGTGAATGGTCATTCGCCCCAACACGGCGGGCAGAGGACTGACACGCTCTACCTTTGCGGCTTTGCGCCTTTGCGGCTTTGCGTTAGAGTCTGCACGCATGTCAGACGACACACTCAAACTCCGCATGGCTCCGCCGGAGGAACTGGCGCACCGCTTCGAGCGCGAACAGCGCGCGGTGCAGTTGCAGCAGGAGGACAATCTCAACGAATCGCTCGCGCCGTTTCGCGTCGGCTCGGTGCCGTATCTCAATGCCGTGCCGCTGACGCGCGGGCTGGAGGAGCAGATCATCTTTGTGACGCCGTCGAAACTGGCGGAGATGCTGAAGCGGGATGAACTTGACGCCGCGCTCGTCAGCGTGACGGAAGTCCTGTTCAACGACCGCTACGATGTTCTGGACGGCATCGCGGTGGCGTCGCTGGGCGAAGTGAAAAGCGTTCTGCTCGCGCATCGTCGGCCCATTGAAGAAGTGAGCGAAGTCTTCTGCGACACGGCATCCCTGACCAGCGTGAATCTGCTGCGCGTTTTGCTGCTCGAGCGCGGTCTGCGACCGGAATTCAAACCGCTGGCAAGTTATGATTTTTCTTCATTGTCTGACTACGCATTGCTGATCGGCGATCCGGCCCTTGATTTTCTACGGTCATCGCGTCAGCACGAAATCTGGGACCTGGGCGCGGCGTGGTATGACTTGACGAAGCTGCCGTTCGTTTATGCCGTCTGGGCGTTGCGTCGGGACATGGAGAAAAGCCGCTTGCGGCGCCAACTGCGCGAAGCGAAAAACTTCGGCCTGGACACGCTCGATTCCATCATCAGCAGCCGTGCCGAATACGACTACGATTTCCGCAAGGATTATCTGGGCTGGCACATTCACTATCACCTCGGCTCGGACGAAAAACGCGGTCTGGCGAAATTCATGGAGTTGCTCCGCCGGCACGGATTCGGTCCGGTTTACGAGCCGAGGTTTGTGGTGTGATCCTCGGAGAGATTCAAACCATAATTACGGTCTGTGGGGGGTTTAGGCATGGCCAATCCGGTAACGGCCCGTAACATGCCGCCAGTTCCCAGGGATTATCCGGGCGAGACAAACCGTGCGGGTCAAAGCGAGGATCGCAATCGACGAGTTGCTTCCTGACGCTTTTGAATTAGAGTTGAACGAAATCAATTCAACGTTCCCTTTTATGAGCAAGACGAAATGCGGGTTTGGAGGTCCGCTGCGCAGGCGGCCGGCGTTTACGCTGATTGAATTGCTGGTGGTCATTGCCATCATCGCGATTTTGGCCAGCCTACTGTTGCCGGCATTGGCTAAAGCGAAGGCGAAGGCGCAGCAGACCGCCTGCATCAACAACCTGCGGCAACTGGGATTGGCGACGATCATGTACGTTGGAGACAACCGGGCTTATCCCGGCAGCCTGGACGTCCAAAACGGAGTTTATGTCTGGCCCACGCGTCTCTTTACCCAAATGGGAACGAATCGTTCGGTTTATCGGTGCCCGGCCGCTGCTTCAGACAGCGCGTGGGATACGAATCTGAACAAGACGCTGGGGAGGCCGGGAGATCCCTGGGCTGTCACCCCAAACACTCGCTTTTCATTGGGTTACAACGACTGGGGATTGGGCCAGAGCATTCTCGCGGATTTGAGGAAGCCGCAGCTCGGGTTGGGCGGAGACGTCAACGGCGGTTTTTTTCATGGGAACGTCAAGGATTCCGACGTCGTCAGTCCGACGCAAATGCTCATGCTGGCGGACGCGCGCGCCGAAAAAAGCGACATGGGCGCTTATGAGGCAAGTTTGGATCCCACACAAAATGTTCAATGGCCTGGAAACCGTCACAACCGGAGGACGGACATCCTGTTCGCCGACGGACATGCCGAATCCGCGCGTCGCAAGAATGTCATTGATCCGGTGAAGGACAATATCTGGCGCAGCCGCTGGAATAATGACAACCAGCCTCACAATGAATTGACGTGGACGGTGAACTGGACCGCTGAAGCAATGCTTGACCGATAGTTTCTGGGCAACGGCTCCCTTGTCATTTCTCCACGGTTGCCCTTAACCTGCGTCCGTGATTTACGACGCGTCATTGGACGAGCTGTTGCAGAAGGTCTGGGATGGCAGACGCATTCACCAGGCCGAGGCGCTTCGGCTTTACCATTTGCCGCTGGAGGAACTGGGCACGCTGGCGGACCGACGGCGCCAACTGGCCAAAGCCGACGCCTACGGCGGGCACGGCAACGAAATCGTCACCTACATCGTTGACCGCAACATCAATTATACCAATGTCTGCAACGTCTATTGCAAGTTCTGCGCTTTCTACCGCACTGAGAAGGACGACGACGCCTACGTCATCACCCACGAGGAGATCGACAAGAAAATCGAGGAAACTGTTGCGCTCGGCGGCACGCAAATATTGATGCAGGGCGGGCACCATCCGAAACTTTCGATGCGGTGGTATCTGGAGTTGCTGTCGCACATCAGGGAGAAATTTCCGCAGATCAACATCCACGGGTTCAGTCCGAGCGAGTTCATCCATTTCCGCGAGGTGTTCAAACTGCCGCTGGAGGAGATTATTTCCCGGTTCAAGGCAGCAGGTCTCGGTTCAATTCCCGGCGGCGGCGGCGAAATCCTGGTGGACCGTGTGCGCCAAAAGATTTCGCCGCTCAAGGCGATGAGCGACGACTGGCTCGAAGTGATGGACGTGGCGCATCGCCTGGGGTTGGCTTCGACGGCGACGATGATGTTCGGCCACGTCGAAACGATCGAAGATCGCATCGAACATCTGGAGCGGGTGCGCGCGCAACAGGACAAAAGTAGGGCAGGCGTCTCGCCTGCCCAAACAACACAAGCGACCGAGCCTTCACGACCGGCTTCAATCAACATGTCTGGAACAGACACCGGGGCAGGCGGGACGCCTGCCCTACTTTCCCCGGGCTTCACGGCCTTCATCGCCTGGACGTTTCAGGCGGAGAATACCAGGCTCAAAGCGCCGACCGTCGGCGCGCACGAGTATTTGCGGATGCAGGCGTTGAGTCGGATTTACCGCGACAACATCCCCGATATCCAAAGCTCCTGGGTAACGCAAGGGCTGGACATCGGCCAGGTCGCGCTCAAGTACGGCGCGAATGACCTCGGCAGCATCATGATTGAGGAGAACGTGGTGTCGCAGGCGGGCACGACGTTCCGCATGACGGTGGCCGATATGCATCGGCTGATCATGGACCTCGGATACGAGCCGCGCCAGCGGGACAATTGGTATCGGCTGGTAACGTTACCGAGGAGTCCCTAGGATAAAGCGACATCGGTGGAACTCGAAGCGTCGTTTCCCCTCACCCTGGCCCCTCCCTCGGGCAGAGGGAACAGCCGCCACCGAGCCTATCTTTAGCGCACACTGGTTTGGCAAACTCTGTATCTGTTTTCACGGTGAACATCAAGAACACCGCGAAAACATTGGTGGTTGATGAAGTTGTTCAGCTTCCTGAACAACCCATCGGATACCGCCATTTGATACTGGTTCCATGAAGCCGCAAAATTCTGAATCCACGAGCCTCTGGACGAAGGCTCCCGTCGCCAACCTCGTCCGTTACGAACCGTCAGGAATCTATTTTGTTCGCGCCAAAGTGCATGGCAAGCTCATCCGAAAATCACTCGATACAAATGTCCTCTCGGTCGCCAAGCTGCGCTTGGCTGATGTCCTGGATACCGAACACAAGGCCATCGCTGCATCGAACACCAAGATCATCGGCAAGATGACATTTGGCGAAGCTCTCGCGCTGTTTGAAGAACAACAGAAGACCAGCACAGAAATCAAGGAAGGCTCGAAAGAATACAACCAGCGCTGTGCAGAAGCGCTCCTGAGAACTTGGAAAGGACTGAAGGAGGCAGACATCAAGAGAATCACCAAACAGGATTGCCTGAACTGGCGCTCAGAGTTTGGCGCCAAGTACTCAGCCACCGTCGTCAATGGTACCCTTTCCATTCTCCGACGAGTCTTCGACATCGCGCTGGAAATCGGTGTTCGGTATGACAATCCCGCCAGAGCCAAGGAAGTCCGCCGCGCGCGGGTTCGCCGCAAGGAACTGAGATTGCCGGAGCCCGATCAATTCCTCGCGCTCGTCAAGGAAGTCAGGGATGCCAGGAGGGGATTCACCAAACATTGCGCTGACGCCATTGAATTCTTCGCTTACGCCGGGCCACGCCTGAAAGAAGCGGCTCGCATCTTTGGGCGGGATTGCAACTTTACCAAGAACGAGATTGTTATTCGTGGCGATACCAAGACTGGCACCAAGAATTGGGAAATCCGCCGTGTTCCCATGATCCCCGAGATGCGGGGGCTGCTGGAACGCCTCAAGGAAGCGAGGGGCGAGCAGAAGTTTTTGGATTCCCCGGTTCTCAGCGTTCGCAAATTCAACCGGTCCTTGACAGGCGCCTGCAAGAAGCTCGGCCTTCATCATCTGACGCACCACGATTTGCGACATCTGTTCGCAACTCGGTGCATCGAATCGGGCGTGGACATTCCCACCGTGGCGAAATGGCTCGGACACAAGGACGGCGGTGTTCTGGCGATGCAAACCTACGGCCATTTGAGAGACAAGCATTCCTCCGACATGGCTCAAAAGGTTGTGTTCGGCGAGCAGAAGCCATCACAAGATGCCACCCCGCTTCCAAAGCCAGCTGCGAACGGGAATGCCGCCGAGTCCGTCAACGGAGGTAGTTCAGGCGATTCCATCGCCAAGGCCAAAGCCAAGTACAAATATCCGTGGTGGGCTTCGGAGGATCCAGTGGAAGTCTTTTGGGGGCAGGTCAACGAAGAAATCCAGATCGTGCCTTCCGAGAAATATCATGCGTGCGCTCAGGAAGCGATGGGGCGAGTGCTGTTCAAGAGCGAACTAAGTGACGCGCAGGCGTTGATCGACGAATTCCTCGCGCGGGTGCCCCAAGCAACGGCAGAAGCGTTGCTCGCGAAGATTCCCCGCCGAAAACAGATCGTTGCTGTGTAACGCGACCGCCTGAAGAAGTTGTTCAGGTTCCGAACAAACAGCTTCTTAAAATTTGCCTAAATTAATTCTGTTGAAAACAGGCCGCTAGTGAAGTCCGCTTGGGTGATGAAACGCGTAAGTGGACCTCCTTACCAATTCTACACATTCCGCACGCCGATTGACGAGATCAAATCCAGTTGGGGTTCGCGAACTCATTGTAGGTGTGGTAGTCAGCAGTTAATTCTTCGCCTTTTTTAATATCTCTGAGCGCGAAAAAAGTGTAATCCTTGTCACAACCGACGTTCGGCGTTTTAGAGTGGTTCAAGTACCACGCAACGGTCATCAGATTAAAGCTGTTCGGAGGGCCGTAGGTTTCGCCCCAAATTAATTCGCTATCATCATCTGGGAATATCTTGGTTCCCTTCGGAATATCACGGATGGCAAATACGCCGACGCCGTGAATTTTCGACCGGCCAATGCGCGCATAGACTTGCTCATGCGGCATCGTCCTGGGTTCCTTCCGTTTCATTTTGTTGTCTTCTTGTTCTTGCGCCAACCGTCTTCACGTATCCCCCATCTTGCGTTTATTGAAGCCCCCAAGCCATCCAAGTCAGGATAAATCGTGGATTCGTCGATTCCGCAGCGGCGGAGTTCGCTTTCTATTTTATTCACCTGCGACTTCGCAATCTCGATCTTAGACAGGCAGGGGCTTCCATTGCGTGCCAATTCGACCAGCGCTTGCGGGTCGCCTCCGTGGATTGTAAAACAGGAGTGTTGGGAGCTCATCCTCCGAAGGACATGTGTCGGTTCGATGGCAACTACCTGTGGCGGCAGGGGTGAATACTTTCGTGGAAATCTACTCGGCAACCAATTTGCAAGCAGCCGTTGATACTTCGGCTCAAGCATCGTCGCGCTTGGGGGGATGACCCACTCCATTCCAATCGTGGGTTTGTTGAGCTCGTACGGGTCGAGAACCCACACGGCGGCGTCATTGTCCTCGCAATTATCCTTGACCGCGAAGTACAAGGCGATGAGCGCGCCGTCCGTCCAGTCAAGAAGCCTTGTTGCCGCTTTGTGGTGCTGCATCATGAAGTACCACTCCCATTCCGCACGCACCTCATAGCCTGCTGGCAAAGCTTCGCACAGAATCGGAGCCCGCTTGATGAATTCCTCTCGGATTTCGTCTTCAGCTTTACGTAGTTTATCCGCCAGAGGCACCGAACCCCGTCTTCCTCGATACAGCTTGGGCTTCAGCTCCCAAGCCGCGTTTTGATGGCCCCGAAACCAAGGCTCCCAGGGATCATCGCTGGGAAATTTAAAACAGTCGTCGCGAATATACCGCACGCGGTTGAGAAATTCGCTAACCTCCTTCACTTTGGGTAGTTTGCGCGAGGTCTTGCCGGTGTCCACACAAGCAGAATACTCGGCTGAACGGCTTCGTCAAATCAGCGTAGAACTACAGTTCCCGTCGCATTCGATACCGACCTGACACGCTCCGGCTTTATCGTCCAAAACTTAGTGGCATCCTCCCGACTGACCAATTCCAGAGCGCGTCGGAACTGATGGCAACGGCCGGGCGTCGTTTCTGGATTTCGGCGCCTCTGGTTGGGTTGAATTCCACACGCCATATCTCGCCCCTCTCAGGTCTCCTCGGTGTCATAGTCTATGATCCCTGAACAATTGGTGTGCCCGATATGCGCTTAACTGGGGCGCATGAGCGCGGACTGGCACAGAAGTGCTGAGACAGAGGACGCCTGACCTCTAAGCTTCGTTAGAAAGAGTTTGAGCCAGACTTTGGCCAAAGTCTGGCCATCGTTCAGTCATCATTGAGACAGAATCGCGCCACGAACGCGCCAAGGTTCAGCCGACGACCCGCCATTGATGAGCCACCGATGCGCCGGAAACGGGTCCGATTTTGAAACCAGCAGTTGCTCGTGTTCGCGCCAGTCGTGTGCCGGCAGTTCGTCCATTCGTCACCGCGCACAACACGGTTTTTTTCCTTTTAGCTGCTAGAGTGGCGTTGCTGGTTTCGTCGGAAGCGCGTCCGAATCTTTGACGGTCGGCGTGCTATCGGGAGTCGCGGTCTTGCTTTGTAGGCACTCTGGCCGCCGTGCCGGGCTGCGTGGCGATGCTGGCGCATCGCAGCGCATTCGCCTGTTGGCTGCCTGCTGCGCCGGTTATGCTTTCCCTGGCCGTCGTTCCATTCCTTACGCTGCTGTTTCATCAACCAGCCGGCTGCCACACTCGCCGCGTGAATCCTTAAGCGCCTCCCCTCCTGGCGAGCGAGCATTGTCACATGAGGAACGGAAGCGGCGAGTGATGCTGTTCGAGGCGACCCGTAGCATCATTGACAAGCGCAGCGAAGCCATACAATCACAGGCGCGGTTCACGTGGAGCCGAGGCCGTTGCGTGCGCCTGATGGCGCGCTGTGCGCGTTTGCGCAAGGTTCACGAGCGTTGAACGGCGTTGAATCGGGCGCTTGAAATGCGTTGAGCATGGTTGAATTGGTCAACGGCTTTCAACCTGCAGGCTTGAAAGGTGGCAAATGGCGACAAATATTCATGTCAAAAGGCAACAAATTGCGGCAAATCTGTTGCCTCCTTTTGTCTCTTTTTGAAAGTGCTGCGAATGCGGCTCACTTCGTTGGCTGAATGGCGAAGGGGATGGTGTCATCGCTTTTTCGCCTGCGGATGAAGGCGAGACGACCGCGAGAAATGCGCCTTGGTCGGATGTTGCCGGATGCTCCGCTCGTATCATGGCGCAGTCGCGTGGGGTAGTGCGCGTGAATCGGAGGTTCGATTGTGGGTCGCCGGTCGCCGCGTCAAGGTCGTTCCGCCCCGTCTTCCCTCGGCTTCCATCTTCACTCGCACCCGGCTCCGCGAGTTTGCGTCTAGGATTTCACGCACGAAGAATCTCATTTGCACGCTATCTTGGGGAGTCCGAACTCAGTCCTCCATCATTGGGGATTTTGTTTGATTAAACTAACCGGCGGTCGTTGATCAGAGGGGGATTTGTTGATTTAGAACTGGTTGCCATTTATGGATCGGGCTGGAAGACTGGATTGAATCAACGAACCGGCCGTCGTATACTGACGGGAGGTTTGGTTAATTATGAACAAGTTGGGACTTTCCGATTCGGTCGAAAGGCTGGTTTCAATAAGCGAACCGGCGGTTGTTGAATAAAAGGGTGCTACGCCATGCGAAAGTTGTTCGCCAGCAGTTCTATCATGCTTACGGCAGCAGCACTCCTAGCTGCACTTGGAGTGGCAGTCAGCATCTACGCCCATAATTTCTTATGGTTTGCTCGCTCTGGCGCGTTAATCACTGGCATAGGTGTCATCGTGCTGACTCGCCCGAGCGTCGTTGGAAAGGACATCATGCTGCGAATAGTCATGGATCAGAGTGGACTGACTCAGCTCGACCCGGAGTATTACGTCCGCCGCAATGAGCAAATTCCAGCTTGGCTGATCGAGGATCGAAAGTCTCGCAACGCAGTCGGTATCTTCGGACCCATTTTAACCGTTTTCGGCACGCTCATCTGGGGTTTTGCCGATTTGCTAAATATCCCATTGGGCTTTAACTGAGATGAGCCCTACAGCACCTAAAGAAACGGATTGCACTAACCGGAGCCAGCCGATTCGCTCAGAGACAAATCGAACGTCATCGGCGGCTGGCTTCCCCGTCCCTATATCCGGCGTTAGGCCAATGCGCACCTCATGAAAAAATCACATGCCCTTCTCCTCATTATTGGAGCGCTCATTGTTGGTATTGTCGCTGGTGGGTGGGCTGTATCCCGATTCCATGTTCGTTACGCAGGTTATTCTACTGCGTCAGACGCGAACATGACCCTCGCGAGCCTGAAAGCTCTACGCGGTGCAAACACAACAGGTGCAGTGGAGTTGTTGGAAATCAAGCTCGACGGGGCACTTGTTAGCCTCGCCCCGTTTCTTACCGAGAGGTCCAAACTGCGTCGTGATCCAGTGTATCTAAAGGTGTTCAGGAGTGTTAAGGCTTATCGGAAGGAGTTTCCACGGGCTTCGCAAGATGGAGACGACGTGGTCGATCGGGCTTTTTCTTTGTTAGATGAAAACCAATAGCAATCAGTCCTACCATGCGCTGCACCGAACCCGGCCCTCGCGCTCTGGTTGCAATCGTGCCTCCTCGCGGGCCGGGTCGATGGGTCGTTACGCGGCGTCACACACCACTGCACTATGAAAAAGTTCGCGCTCATTCTCGGAACAGTTCTCATTGCAGCCGCATTGGTCGCCGCTGGCTGGTATGTCGGCTACGACCGGCGAGTTCTCACAGAAGCCTACGCGATCCCGACCATTGACAAGCATCTAACGGAGGCTGGCGTCACTGCGATGCTCATTCATCAGCTCGATTCGGCCCACACCGATGACGCTCGCCACATGCTGCGACTCCAGCTTGACGGTCAGATTTTGGCTATCGACGCGTTGCTGGACACCTCGGACGCACGCAGTCGAGAGTTGGCCGCTAAAGTCTTTGCCCGGATTGCACAGTACCGGGCGGAGTATCCATCGAGTTACACTGGGCAGTTGGCTCAGGTCGATGCGGATGTTTCCGCCAAGATTGACGCGATTTTGAGACGAGCCAAAGAGAGCCAGAAATGATGCCGCCTACATGCGCTGCAACGAACCCGGCCATCGCGTCCTGGTTGCAAGCGTGGCTCTCGTGGGCCGAGTCGCTGGTCGTTAGGCGGCGCCACATGCGCGCCCTAGTTTTCATCTGCCTTTTGTTCGTCTCTGGAGCGGCGGGCGGTTGTTCGCGTTCAGGTGACTTGGGCGGCTTTTTGGCACAAGAGGTCGCTAAATGTGGCGGGCACACGAAGACGAACGCCGCACTTTGGAAAGCTCGACGCAAAGTGGAAGTTCGAACGTGACAAGAACGGTTTCCAGGCTTCCGTCAGCGGCACATCTTTCGCGGCTGTTGACACATTCATGCAGCAAGCGTTCGGCAAACCTAAGGTTTCGATTGATATGAATCTCAACGGACAGCCTCAGCGAGTCTGGGCCGCCCTTGATGTCGGCGTCGCCATTCACCTTATTGGACGGCCCGATGGTGCCGACATCATTTGCATCCGCGGGATGCGTGACATGGGAGAGATGTTTGATGAGATGGACAAGCCGTGGTGGAAAAAGATAAGAATATGGTAATCAAAGATACTGGTCGTCATGGTACTTTTTCTGAGCAGGAAGCCATGATCATTTTCCCTTCTCCCAACAAACGAGATTCAGCGAACCGGGTGGTTACGTCTCGTTTTCATATCTCAGCCTGTCGGCGCCCGGTCGCTGATCTCGAACGTTGGACATGAAGCTCAAGATCTCATTTGGTACACCGGCACAGCGGTTGGCGAGATGGGAGCGCCTCCAAAAGGCTGGCATGCTACGCTTCGTTCTGACACGAGGACTCCTGTTTGGGGTTATGTTCGGTGTGGGTGTGTACCTCATTTCGCCACCGCCTCAGCCGTGGTACTCTTTCGTGGCGGATGTTTTCGTTATGAGTCTGGCCTGGGCAATAGCTATGTGGTTTGTGACCATGTGGCAGTATCGTCGGGCACAAAAACAAAAGTGAAATGTGATGATTGTCCAATAAAAGTTGGACGGCACCAGGACACACGAGCTATGCATAGAATCCTGATAGACTGCTGGGGCGTTGAGGTCACCGGTTGGAAGATAATCGGCTACGCGGGTGTGCTTTTGTTCTCGGCACGCTGGTTCATTCAGATGTGGGCTTCCAGCGCGGCCAAAAAGCCGATCTTGCCGGTGGCGTTTTGGTTGATGAGTGTAGCCGGAAGTCTGGCCTGCCTTGCCTATTTTATATTCGGTAAAAACGATTCGGTGGGGGTGCTGAGCAACCTCTTCCCTTGTGGCGTGGCCGCATACAATCTTTTCCTTGAGGTGGCGCACAGGCGTTCTTTGCCGTCCAACCAGCCCATGCAGCCAACACCGCGATGAGGTCTCCGTTTCATACCGAACGCCGGTGGCGCGGTGTGGTTGATGGGCGCCGTTCGGCGTCGTAACGCTTATGGGAACATCACCAATCTCGATGTTGCTCGGAGGAGGCTGTGCTCTCGTCCTCGGCACCCTCTTCAAGTTTCGTATCTTGCCGTTTCTCAAAGGCGACACGATTTTGAGTGGTGGCAGGCAGATGCCGACCGCAGAGTTTGCAGCGTTCGGTGCTCGATGGTTCTACATTTTCGGGACCGCCTGCATTTTAGGCTCACTGATTTGGTGGGCCGTCCGAGCCACAAAGAAAAAGACATGAGCACCCAATCGCCGAACCAACCGGACGCAGCGAACCCCGCGATCGCGTCTTGGTTGCAATCCGAGCATCGGTGGCGCGGGGTCGCGGGACGTTAGGCATCGTCGCACGTTATGACTTCATGGCGCGATAAGACCGTTCGAGTGCAAGCCAAACTTGTTCCTCGATTTGTTTGGACGACGGCCTCAATTGATGTCTTTTTGGACGACCGGTGCATCATTCGCACTGGCGGGAAGTTCAAGATAACGGGTTCACATTCTGCGACATTTGCAGACGGAGGTTCGGAGCATCAGGCAGTTTTGAGTTGGGGGCAGGTTCGTCGCCATCGTTTTCCCTACCAGTTTCAGATTGATGGGGTCACCGTTGAAGACGCACACGTTGATGTCGAGAATTGGCGCATGGGATACATTCCAGCCTTTCTCATCATTGCATCACTGGTTTTAGTTTTCATGTTTGTGTTATGACCACGATGCCTAACCCGCTCCAGCGAACGGCGGCATCGTGCTCTGGTTGCAATCGCCGCGCCTCGCGACCGCCGTCGCTGGGTCGTTAGGCCCAAGAATGCAAATTACTCTCCACACTCTGCTTTTTGTGTAACAGTCATGAATCAGCTCCTGCGGTTCTCCGGTTCGGTTAAGCGTGATCCAGCCATCGAGACCTGGATGAAGACGCACACAGGAGACTTGGGTATAATCGCGCAGCATTGGTTTGAGGTTATGCGTAAGTGTGGAGACGATGTGCGAGAACTCTTGCATGATGGGCATCCGACGGCCTGTATAGCTGACGCTGCATTCGGGTACGTCAATGCCTTCAAAGCGCACGTGAATGTCGGGTTCTTTCGCGGTGCCGAAATTGCCGATCCGGAGGGTCTGTTGGAAGGCACAGGCAAGTTTATGCGTCACGTGAAGCTCCGATCCCACCGTGACGTCAATGTCACGGCTCTATCGAAGGTAATCGATACTGCATACACCGACATGAAAGAACGCGTGCGAGCGGAATTACAACGAGCGCGCTCCTGTTACCCGCCTCCTAAGCGGCCGATCCCGGTTCAACTCCGGGCGGGAGCGCCATTTCAGTGTCAGAAATCTCGACGAGAAATGAGGCCCCAATTCTGCTACCGCATTTGATACCGTTTTGATTTTTTGGGGCACAAAGTAGCAAATCTCAGCCAACCGTGGGTCCGAAAAGTTGAACGTTGAAAGTGAAGAATCGCCAATAAAATCAAGGGGCATCTATGCTAGCGAACGGCAGCAAAAATTTCTCGAGAGTCCCTTGACTTGGTTTGGCAAACTCCGTCGCGTGTACGGCCGAAAGACAGCGGACAATTCTCCCTCTCCCCCGGGAGAGGGCAGGGGTGAGGGGAACGAAAATGATCAATGCTCCGGCCCGAACACGCTGGCGAGAATGGCTTCCTTTATTTTCCAAATCAGCGACATGGTGATCGCCACGGGCAGGAGGGTCAAAAGCAGCAGGAGCCATGGGCTGAGTGGCTGCAATATTCGCAGCAGGAGTTCCAGGGAATAGGGGAGGTTGTGGATTTGCACGAGCGTGAAGTAAAGCGCGAGAAATGCCGGGATAAAAACGAGCAACAGACCGTTCAGCGAAGTGAAGACTTTGGTTTCGGTGCGCAGGGTTGGAGTTGCTGGTGCCAGCGCAAAAACGGCGACAGGCCGATGTTCACCAGTCCGAGGATTTTGGCGCGCTCCAACGCAAGCATCCAAATCCGCTCCTGCTTTTGAAAATCGCTCATGAGCCATAGACCGTAAAACAGCAGCGAGTTGGTTGCCGCGGGAACGATGAGGCCGTACGGGCCAAGCGAGCGAATCCAATCGGTGGTGGCGGTCTGAACGCAGGCCACCAGCACGATGGGCATCCCCCAAAACAGAGCGGAAAGCCCTCGCACCAGCCGGCCGAGCGAGCGCATGAGTTCGGTTTTGGGGGCGGTCTCGGACATGCGCGGGTCGCTGATCAAAAGGTCAGATAAGTGTATTCCTTGAGGCCGCGCTCATAATCATCGAGCAGGCGCATCGCTTCCGATGGTTTCAGTTTGTCGGATTTGATGGCGGCGTCCACCTGCGCTTTCATCTGCCGTTTCAGCTCGTTTTCGTCATACTGCACGGCGGAGAGCGCTTGACTGATGGTGTTGCCTTCGATGACTTCTTCGACGTAGTAACCGGTTGGCTCATCCGCGTCGAGGAAGACGTGCACTTCATTGACGCGCCCGAAGAGATTGTGCAGGTCGCCCATGATATCCTGGTAAGCGCCCATCAAAAAGAAACCGAGGTAATACGGCTCGAGCTGCCCGTTCCCGTTTGTGTTCAGTTCATGCAACGCGAGCGTGTCACGCACGTCGCGCAGGTCGATAAACTTGTTAATTTGGCCGTCGGAATCGCAGGTGATGTCCACGAGCGTTGCCTCGCGGGTGGGCCGTCCGTTGAGCCGGCTGATCGGCATGATAGGGAACAACTGACCGAGCGCCCAGTGGTCGAGCAGCGACTGGAAAACGGAGAAGTTGCAAAGGTATTGATCGCCGAGGCTGTCTTCGAGCTTGCGAATTTCTTCGGGAATGTAGGCCTGGCCGCGGAAACTCTGCACGACCTGCTGGCTGATTTCCCAATAGAGGTGCTCAATTTTCGCTTTGTCCGGAAGATCAAGCACGCCGAACGTGAACATGTTGTGCGCGTCTTCGCGGCGTTCGAGCGCGTCGTGGTAGGCTTCAAGCTTGTTCAGCTTGCAGAGGTTCTTTTTAATATCGAACAATTCCTTGACCAGCGGATTTTCGTTTTCGGTATAAGTGAAATTCACCTCGGGCCGGACTTTGGCAATGGCGCCGAAGACCTCCACGATCAGAACGCTGTGGTGCGCGACGAGGGCGCGGCCGCTTTCGCTGACGATGTCCGGGTGCGGCACTTTCTCGGCGTTGCACACGTCGCCAATGTAATAAACGACGTCGTTGGTGTATTCCTGCAGCGTGTAGTTGGTCGAACTGTCGAAGGCGGATCGGCTGCCGTCGTAATCGACACCGAGGCCGCCCCCGACGTCGATGTATTCGACCGGGAAGCCCATCTTGTAAAGCTTCGCGTAGAACCGGGCGGCTTCCTGCACGGCTTTTTTGACGGTGAGAATGTCCGGCACTTGGGAGCCGATGTGAAAATGGATCAGCTTGAAACAGTGGGCCAGGTTTTCCGCCTTGAGCAGGTCGGCCGCGGCGAGCAATTCGACGGTGGTCAAACCGAACTTCGCGTTTTCGCCCGCGCTGTCCGCCCATTTGCCCGCGCCTTTGCTGAGCAAGCGCGACCGGATGCCGATGAGCGGTTCGACGCCGAACGGGCGCGACACGCTGATGATTTGCTTCAGTTCCTCGAGCTTTTCGACGACCACGATGACCTTCTTGCCCAGCTTGATTCCCATCAGCGCCATGCGGATGAAGTTGGGGTCTTTATAGCCGTTGCAAATGATCAAGCTGTCCGGCTCGGGCTGCAGCGCCAGACCGGCGAACAATTCCGGTTTGCTGCCGACTTCCAATCCGAAGTTATAGGGTTTGCCGGCGTCGAGAATCTCTTCCACGACTTCGCGCAGTTGGTTGACCTTGATCGGAAATACGCCGCGGTATTTGCCCTGGTAATTGAATTCGGCGATGGAGCCGCGGAAAGCTTCATTGATGGACTGAACGCGATGGCGAAGGATGTCCTGGAAGCTGATGAGCAGCGGAAACTTCAGCCCGCGCGCTTTGGCCTCTTCGACCACGTCGGTGAGCTCAACGGTGGCGCCGGCTTCCTGCAGGGGCGTGGCCACGACGTGGCCGGCTTCATTGATGTCAAAATATTTCGCGCCCCAACGGTCGATGTTGTAAAGGCTGCGCGCGGCCTGGATGTCCCAGGGCCTGGAGCCGTTCGCTGAATCACTCATTTGAATTACTCAGACGAGCGCACTATAAGGAGGCCGTCGCAGAATTCAATAGGGTGATGAAAAATTTTTGTCGGCACGTGAAGCGGTCCGGGCGCGGATTTGGAGAAAATCTTTCGCCCCGCGTTTCTCGTTTTACTTCGCAACATTGCTTTGGTTCCATTCGCGCATGGCAAAGATTTCTTTGGCGTCTGTCGTGCGCCATTGCGACCGGTTATTGCGCACGGACGACTTCGGGGATTGGGAAGGCGCCGTCAACGGTTTGCAAGTGGAAAATCGCGGCACGATCACGCGCATTGCCGCCGCGGTGGATGCGAGCCTCGCGACGGTCAAGCTGGCGGTCGCGGCCAAGGCCGACCTGATGATAGTGCATCACGGGCTGTTTTGGAGTCCAAGTCATCCCTGGACCGGCAAGCGCCATGAATTGCTGCGGCTGCTTTTGGAAAACAATCTGGCCGTTTACAGCTCACACCTGCCCCTCGACGCGCACCCGCGCCTCGGCAACAACGCGCAACTGTGCGCCGCGCTCGGCTTGAAGAAGTTGAAGCCGTTTTTCTTTGAGAAGTGCCAGTTCATTGGTTACAAAGCCGAGGCCCGTCTGAAACGCGAGGAATTGGCCGGGCGATTGAAGCGCGCGCTGAGCGGTCTGCCGACGTTGGCGCCGGGCGGGCCGAGCCTGTGCCATCGTATTGGCGTCGTGACCGGCGGCGCGGGCAGTGAATTGAAGAAGGCCGCGCGGGAAGGCGTGGACACGTTCATCACGGGCGAAGGGCCGCATTGGACGTTTGCCATGGCGGAAGAACTCGGCGTGAACGTATTTTACGGCGGCCACTACGCGACTGAGACTTTTGGTGTGAAGGCGCTGGCTGCCCATCTTTCGCAACAGTTCAAGGTGCCCTGGACGTTCATTGACCATCCCAGCGGCCTTTAATTCACGCGCCGGCTCCTACAGACCATGAACAATCCTTCCTACTCCGCAGGCTATTATCAAAGCATTAAAGAGGACTCCGTGGCGTCCGCGCGAGAAGTCGTCCCACTGATAATGAAATTGTTCGGCCCCCGCCACGTCGTGGACGTCGGCTGCGGTTCGGGCACCTGGGCCGCGGCATACAAGCAGGCGGGCGCGGCGGTTCTGGGGATCGACGGACACGACGTGAGGATTGAACAACTGCTCATCCAACCGCAGGAATTCGAACGACGCGATCTCACCGAACCTTTCCGACTCGACCGCCGGTTCGACCTGGTAAACTGCCTGGAAGTGGCCGAACATCTGCCCGCGGCGCGCGCTCAATCATTTGTGCGCGATCTTTGCCAGTTGAGCGATGTCTCAGTGTTTTCCGCCGCCGTGCCCGGGCAGGGCGGCACGCATCACCTCAACGAACAATGGCCCTCCTACTGGATCGCTTTCTTTCGAGAAAACGGCTTTCAAACCCTCGACTGCATCCGGGCACACATTTGGGGCAACGAGAAAGTGGCCTGGTGGTACGCGCAAAACATGTTTGTTTTCATCAAGCAGGATCGCGTCGCCGATTTTCCAGCCGCGGTGGAAAGCTGCCGTTGCGCGGGGCCGGTTGACCTGGTGCATCCGCGCGCGTACGTCAAAGCCGCGGTGCCGCAGGAAATGTCGCCGCGAATGATCAAGGAAGTCCTCAGGGCGTTACCCTATTTTCCCGGCAAAATCCTGACTCACCTGAAGAAACAACGAGGATAAGGGAGCGCTGAGGTCCTGTGGAAAACGAAATCGCCATGGAAGGTCCGAAGCAGGCCTTCAGTTTCCATTCTTTCGAGCAACCAGGAACGCGTTGAACATGAAATAGCGGAGCGGCGTCGCGTTCAAAAGCCAATCCAAAGGCGCGGCCACATAGCGATCGGTGCAGGAGAGCATTTCGACGGCGCAGCCGTTTCGTTCGAGGAAGAATTGCATTTCCAACGGATTCGTGGCGACGATGGCGTCGTCATCGGGCGTGAACGGCTCTTTCACGATGGGCGTCATGCGGTCGAAGCGCACCGAGGCCGGATCGTTTTTCAGTTGCCGGCGCTTTTCGCGCAGACGTTTCCAGTTCTGCCATTTCGCGGCCAGACCGCGCATGCGCGGGTGATAGTCACGAAAGCCGAGCACGCGGTAAA
The DNA here is from genome assembly GCA_003219345.1 of Verrucomicrobiota bacterium. Classification (GTDB taxonomy): domain Bacteria; phylum Verrucomicrobiota; class Verrucomicrobiia; order Limisphaerales; family AV2; genus AV2. The sequence goes on along the minus strand of QHOP01000264.1, from coordinate 2,898 downwards.
AGTTCGGGCTGGAGAGGACGATGCGTCCGCCCGGCTCGGTGACGCGCGCGAGTTCGCCAATGAAGTCCTCCGGGGCCTCGACGTGTTCGAGCACGTTGAGCGCGCCGACGCCGGCGAAGTGATTGTCCGGATACGGCAGATGTCGGCCGTCGTAAAGCTGACAGCGCTCAGAGAATTTCCGCGCCCTGGCGATGTTCGGCGCGGAAACGTCCACGCCATGCGCCTCGAATCCTGCGGAGGTCAGGCGGGCCACAACCTGGCCGACGCCGCAGCCCACATCGAGCAGGCGCACCCCGGGTTTCGCGGGACGGAGCGCGTCTGTGTACTTCAAGTAAAATCTTTCGTCCCAGTTCGCCAGGATTTCCGCGTAAGCGTCGTCGCTGCGAATGGCGTTCAGATGACTCATGCCAAGGCGAGTTTAAGTCGGGAGGGAACAAGATCAATTTCTACCGGCTCGCTTCGTGGCAGTCTGCTCTGGAGGCGATTCCGACCTTCGCCTTGAAACCACGAGGAAGCCGCAGAGCGCGACACCGGCAATGAGACTGCCCAGACTGACGTAAAACGCCCTGGCGGAGGGCGCAAAGTGAAACTCAACCACGTGCTGGCCGGGCGCCAGATAAACGCCGCGCATGATGTAGTTGCACCGGAGCAGCGTCTCGGGTTTGCCGTCCACGAGAACTTTCCAGTCCGGGTCAAAACGATCGTTGAGCAGCAGAACGCACGCCGCGACGGCGTTGGCGTTGAGCCGAACGAATTTGGGTTCGTAGTGCGCGAACTCGACCGCGCCTGCGTCCTTAAGCGTGGTGTTCGTCGGATTGGCCGCCGGCAGTTCATTGGCGACCAGGACCGTTTGGGCCGGGTCGAAGTCCGGACTTGCGAGCTGCTGCAAGGTTGCGGGATCGTTGGTGTTCACCTGCCATTGTGTGAAGAGTTTGGCGCGGGACAACGCGCCGTCGAATTCGAGCAGGGCGAACTGGCCGTTGGTATCCACCGAGGCGGTGAGTTGTTCGGCTTTGAGCGCATTCACCTCTTCCGGCGTGGTCGGGAGGCGGACACCGGGTTTGGTCACGATATTGAAGCGGGTATAAATGCGGAAGCGGTGCCGCTGGGGATCCGACTTTCGATTCAGGATGTCGAGCAGGCCAACCGGACCAAGCAGGTATCTGGTGTTCGTAAGCTGCCACAGGCGGCCGCCTTGAAAGGAGCACAGACTTTCCGCCGTCACGGCCTGTGAACCCGGTTCAGGCGGTCGAAATGCTTTCATGTAGGCTGCGTCGAACTCCGGCTGGCGCGGCATTTGAATGATGTCGAGCGATTGGATGCGGTAGAACTGGAAATGATGCTGGAGCCATTCAAAATAAAGCTTTGGCTCGAGCACAAACGTCCGCGTCATCGGGACCAACTCGGCGGTCACGCGACGTTCCCAGGTTGCCCCCGGCAGTTTGGCGGCGCCGGTTCCTCCTTCGTTGTCCTTCAACAGATCGAGGATCGGGTTGGTCGCGTATTTGTCTTTGTAATTGTAATAGACGATCCAGGGAACGTCCGCTCGGCTGAGATCAATGACGAGCAGGAGTCCCAAAGCGACGCCGGCCCATTTGGCTTTCCGCCCGGAGAACGCGCCGCCCAGGACTAGAGTCAACACCGCGATGGAAAGAACCAGAAACAGAATGAACATCCCCACCTCATCGAGGCTGAACCGGGCGATGGAAGCGGCCAACTGCGGATAGAGCTGGTCGGGGAAGCCCGCTTGTTGCAGGTAGCGGACTAATTCGTTCCTGGAAGCGGCATAAATCAACCAGCCCAGCAAACCGGCGCCGACAGCGGCGAGGGAACCCGTGGTCCATTTCCTGTCGAAGGCCGGCGCGGTTTTCCACCAACTCCGGATTTGGAGGATCGCGGACTTTGCCGCCGTCGCATTGACCAACAAGTAACGGCGGGACAACCCTTCAAGGCCATAGGCAAACAAGATCGCCAGCGCCGCGTGGAATGGGTGCAGAAATTTGAACGGGTTGCGGACGGTGGAAAAATAGGGCAGGGCATAGACCAACCGGTAGAAGGGCGCGTATTTTCCGAAGGCCAGCAACAAGGAGATGATCGCGGCGCCAGCCCAAAACCAGACCGTCTTCCGTTCGTCCGCGGTAAACGGGTTGTTTTGCTTGCGGAACGACTGCGCGCAAGCCCAGACGGCGATGAGCACGACCAGCACGCCGGCGAACTCGCCGCCGCCGGAGTGGCGAAGAGTAACCGGGCTTTGTCCCATGGCTCCCCAATAATTCGAGCCGTTGGCAGATTCCACCGGTTCACCGTAAAGCTCGGGCATCCGGTAACCAAACAACCCCGGGATAATGATGCGCAGCGCCTCAACCTTGCGCAGGCTCGCGCTGGTCGCCTCGTCCCAACGCCTTTCCTTGGTTTGTTTGTCCTGCTCCATGCCGACGATGCCCTTGATTTGCGTGCCGATCAAAGTCGTGAGCGCCTGGGCGGCGATCAAGGCGCCGCAGATCGCCACCAGCGCGACCCGGCTGGCGGCGGTCGCGAACTTTTTGGTCGGGTTCCTTTCCGCTGTGAAAGATTGAAAAACCACGTAAGCGGCCACGTACAGGCTGAAGATCGCGCCGACATCGAAGCCGTCCGTCAGCGCCAAGCCGACGGCCAGACCACCCAGGATCGCTCTCAACCAGACCTGACGCACCGCAGAATCTGGCAGCGCCGCCAGAGCCAGAAACAGGCAGGACCGCGAGAAGGTCCATCCGGGCAGGCCCCAGCAACTGACGGAAAAGGCGTTGGTGTTGAGGGCGGCCGCCAGACTGCCGAGCACGCAGGCCAACGGGCTGAATCTTGGTTGTCGAGAGAAGAGCCAGGAGCCGATGCCAAGAACCATGACCGAGATGGGAGCGA